>JAEXRB010000039.1 GCA_023438325.1 Pseudomonadota bacterium
GGGCATGGGCTTCGGTGATTTCAAGCTGCTCGCGGCCATCGGCGCGTTCTGCGGCTGGAAGGCGATTCTGCCGGTGGTGCTGATGTCTTCGATCATCGGCGCCATCGTGGGTGTGCTGCTGATCGCCATCCAGGGCCGTGACCGCGCCACGCCGATTCCGTTCGGGCCTTATCTGGCGGCGGCTGGATGGGTGCAGATGTTCCACGGCGGCGATCTTCTGGCGGCCTACCTGCGCCTGGTGGGCGGCTGAGCCACCGGCTGCATGCCGATGGCCGCATCGGATCGTCGATGACGGGTGCGGGTTATCGTGGCTTCAGTTATGCTTCGCGGCTCCGATGCGCGGGAGCCGGCATGTGCCGCTCGCAGCATCTGGAAATGGCGAAGAATGCCCCCCGGAGACCCCCGAATGACCCGTTTTCTTGAGTTGCTGACGTCCGTATTGATCGTGGTGGCGCTGTTCGTTTTGGTCGGCGTGTTCCTGCCGGATCGCCGCTCCATGCAGCACAGCGTCGAAACCAGCCATCCGCTGCGTCAGTCTTTCGACACCCTGAACAGCTTCAAGCGTTTTGGCGACTGGAACCCCCTGCGCCAGCACGATCCGAAGGTGACCTACACCATGTCCGGCCCCGAGCGCGGCGTCGGCGCGCAGCTGGACTACGCTTCCCAACGCGTGGAAGTGGGCAACGGCAGCTGGCACATCACCGAGAGCGAGCAGGACGAGCGCATCCGCTACACCGTCTACAACGATTCGCACGGCCAGAACAAAAACCACGTGGTCAGCTTCAAGCAGCGCGGCAAGATCGTGGAAATCGACTGGAGCTACTCGGTCGAATACGGCTGGAGCCTGCCGGGCCGCTATGCCGGCCTGTATGTGGACCGCACCGTGGGCGATGACATCAAGCGCGGCCTGGCCAACATCTCCAACCTGCTGGCCTCGATGCCCAACTTCGACTACAGCCTGCTGGACGTGCAAGTCACCGAAGTGGCGCCCACCAACATCCTGTATGTCACCACCACGGCCGATCGCAACATCACGGCGGTGGAAAACGCCATGGATCTGGCGCTCAAGGATCTGCGCACCGCGATTGCCGCCAATCAGCTGGCCGAAACCGCGCCGCCGCGCCTGATCACCACCAACTTTGGTGCGGAAAAGTACGAGTTCGACGTGGCCATTCCGGTGGCCCTGCGTTCGGAACTGGATGCCGAAGCAGATGCGGATGATGCGAGCGCATCCGGTGAAGCCACCGAGGCAGACACCGCTGCACCGGCCAGCGAGGTTGTGGCAGCCGGTTCGGACAAGATCGACCTGACCCCGCCCGCACCGCTGGAAGGCCTGCGCCTGCCCGACAACATCCGCGTCGGCCAGAGCTACGGTGGCCGTATCGTGGCTGCGCCGTACAAGGGCCACCCGGCCGCATTGCCGTTGATCCGCGACCAGCTGCGCTCCTATGCGGCGGCGTTCGGCGAGCAGTTGCAGGATCGTGCCTACGAGGAATACCTCACCGAAATCAGCGACACCGCTGCCGAGGACGCACAGTTCCGGGTGTACTGGCCGATCAAGTGATCGCGCCCGCGCCGCAGGATGCTTGCGGCGCGAATGTGCGGAGGCGACGCAGTTCGCCGCCGCAGGCCCGCCAGCAAGGCGCAGGCCATTCCCGCCATCATCCGATGGCGGGAACTTTCTTCAGGTTTCGTGGTAATTCGGCGGCGCGATGGCGTCCGTTCCCGATGGGTCGGTCCGCTGCCGCATCCAAGGGAGAGAAAAGTCCATGATTGAAACGGAACGCTTGTCCAAGACCTACGGGCGCATCCGCGCCGTAAACGGGGTTTCCTTCCGGGTCGAGCCGGGCCAGGTGCTCGGTTTTCTCGGCCCGAACGGGGCCGGAAAATCCACCACGATGAAGATGATCGCCGGCTTCCTGACGCCCACATCGGGCACGGCGAAGGTGTGCGGTTTCGATGTGCGCGAGCAATCCATCCAGGCGCGCCGCACGCTCGGGTATCTGTCCGAAGGCGCGCCGAGCTACGGCGAAATGACGGTGCGCAGCTTCCTCGGCTTCATCGCCGATGTGCGCGGCCTGAGTGGCGAACATCGGCGCAAACGGCTGGACGATGCCATCGGCCGGCTGCAGCTTGAGCCCGTGCTGAGCCAGCCGATCGATACACTTTCCAAGGGTTTCCGCCGCCGCGTCGGATTGGCGCAGGCGATCCTGCATGACCCGCGTGCGCTGATTCTGGACGAACCCACCGATGGGTTGGATCCGAACCAGAAGCACGAGGTGCGCCGCCTGATCCAGTCGATGTCGGCCGATCGCACCATCATCATTTCCACCCACATCCTCGAAGAAGTGCACGCGGTCTGTTCGCGCGCCATCATCATCGCCGCCGGTCGCGTGCTGGCCGATGCCACGCCTGCGGAACTGGAGGCGCGCTCGCGCTACCACGGCGCGGTGTCACTGAGCGCGCCCGATCCTGCTGCCGTGCGCCATGGCTTGGTACGGGTGGAAGGCGTGGCGCAGGTCGAGATCGATCCGCAGGATGGCCGCGTCACCGCCTTCCCGCGCGCCGGACAGCGCATCTTCGACAAAATCGAGGATTACCTGCGCAGCCAGAGCATTCAGGTGAACGAAATGCAATTGGAACGCGGGCGGCTGGACGAGGTGTTCCGCAAGATCACGCAGGACGCGCAGAACGTCCGCAAGGAGGCGGCATGAACCCGGTGCGTGCGATCTTCCGGCGCGAGCTGGCGAGCTATTTCGCCACGCCCGTGGCCTACGTGTTCATCGTCATCTTCCTGGTGCTGGCCGGCGCCTTCACCTTCTACCTCGGCGGCTTCTACGAGCGCGGTCAGGCCGATCTGCAACCGTTCTTCAACTTCCATCCGTGGCTGTATCTGTTTCTGGTGCCGGCGGTGTCGATGCGGCTGTGGAGCGAGGAGCGCAAGAGCGGCACCATCGAACTGCTGCTGACGCTGCCGGTGACGATGTGGCAGGCGGTGCTCGGCAAGTTCCTCGCGGCCTGGGCGTTTTTGTGCATCGCGCTGGCGCTGACCTTTCCGATCTGGATCACGGTGAATTATCTGGGCGATCCGGACAACGGCGTGATCGTGGCCGGTTATCTGGGCAGCGCCCTGATGGCCGGGGCGTTCCTGGCCATCGGCGCCTGCCTTTCGGCCACCACGCGCAATCAGGTGATCGCCTTCATCCTCACTGTGGTGGTGTGCTTCACGCTGCTGCTGGCCGGTTTCCCGCTGGTGCTGGAGTTCATCGGCGCGCTCTTCCCGCAAGGCGTGGTGGATGCGGTGGCCAGCCTGAGCTTCCTGACGCATTTCGCCGCCATCGCCAAGGGTGTGGTCGACCTGCGCGATGTGTTGTTCTTCCTCTTGGTCATCGCGTTCTGGCTGGCGGCCTGCGCGCTGGTGATCGACCTCAAGAAAGCCGATTGAGGTGCTGCCATGAATCTGACGCAACGACGCATTTCCACCGGTGCCGCCCTGCTGGCGCTGGCACTTTTGTTCATCGCCCTGGTGGTGCTCAGCGGCACCGTGTTCCGGGGCGCACGGGTGGATCTCACGCAGAGCCGCCTCTACACCCTCACCGAGGGCACCAAGGCCATCCTCGGCAAGCTAGACGAGCCGGTGAACCTGACCTACTACTACTCCGATCACGCGGCGCGCGATCTGCCGCAACTTCGCACCTACGCAAGCCGCGTGCGCGAACTGCTGGAGGAAATGGCGGCTCGTTCGGGCGGCAAGCTGCGCCTGGCGGTGATCGATCCGCAGCCGTTCTCCGAGGACGAAGACCGCGCCACCGCAATGGGCCTGCAGGCGGTGCCGATCGGCAGTGCCGGCGATACGCTGTTCTTCGGCCTGGCCGGCACCAATGCCATCGGCAACGAGGCGACGATCCCGTTCTTCCAGCCGGACAAGGAAGCCTTCCTCGAATACGACGTGGCCAAGCTGGTATCCAGCCTGGCCAGTGACGCGCGCCCGGTGGTGGGCGTGATGAGCACATTGCCGATGGGGCCGAGTTTCGATCCTGCCGCTGGCCGCCCGACGCAGGGTTGGGTCATCGACGGGGAAATGCGCAACCTGTTCGAAGTGAAGCGCGTGGAAGTGGATGTCAAAGCCATTCCCGACGAAGTGAAAGCGCTGGTGGTGGTGCATCCGCGCCATCTTTCCAGCGATACCCAATATGCCATCGACCAGTTCGTGCTGCGCGGCGGCAACCTGCTGGCCTTCGTCGACCCCAATGCCGAGGCTCAGCCGCCGGCAACGGGCGCCGATCCGACCCAGGCCATGCTCGATGACAAGGCCTCCGATCTGCCCGAATTGTTCGCCGCTTGGGGCGTCACCTACGACCCGAGCCGCATCGTGCTGGATGCGCAGCGCGCACTGGAAGTGCAGGTGCAGCCAGGCATGCCGCCGGTGCGGCATCTTGCGATCCTCGGCTTGACGCGCGATGACGCCAACGCCGAGGACGTGGTGACCGCGCAACTGGGCACCATCAACCTGTCCACCGCCGGCAGCTTCGGTCTGGCCGACGATGCCAAGGTGACACTGGAGCCGCTGCTGCAAAGCTCGGCCAATGCCAGCAGCACCGACGTGCAGCGCCTGAGCCTTTCGCCCGATCCGTCCCAGCTTTACGCCGACTTTTCGCCCACCGGCGAACACTACGCCTTGGCCGTGCGCGTCTCCGGCACCTTGCAAAGCGCATTCCCGGATCGCGCAGGCGAAGGCCATCTCGCGCAAAGTCTGGAGCCGGCCAACATCGTGTTGGTGGCCGATACCGATCTGCTGACCGATCGCCTCTGGGCGCAGGCGCAGCAGTTCTTCGGCCAGCGCGTGGTCAATGCCTTTGCCAGCAACGGCGATTTCGTCATCAATGCGGTGGACAACCTGATCGGCAGCGCCGACCTGATTGCCGTGCGCACCCGCGCCGGCTCCAGTCGCCCGTTCACCACCGTCGACGCGCTGCGCGTGGAAGCGGATGCGCGCTTCCGTGCCAAGGAGCGCGAGTTGCAGGCACGCCTTGCCGAAACCGAGGAAAAACTCTCGGCCCTGCAACAGACCCAGCCGGGCGGCAACGCGCTAACGCTCAACCCCGAGCAGCAAGCCGAGCTGCTGCGTTTTCAGGAAGAAAAGCTGCGCATCCGCAAAGACCTGCGCCAGGTGCGTCGCCAACTGGATGAAGACATCCAGACGCTCGGCGGCAAACTCAAGTTCCTCAACATTGCCGGCATGCCGTTGCTGCTGACGCTCGGCGCACTCTTGTTCGTGGGCTGGCGTGCAC
>JAEXRB010000146.1 GCA_023438325.1 Pseudomonadota bacterium
CGGCATGCCGGGCTGGCCGAAGAAGCGCCGGAACAACTCCTCCATCTCGGCATCTTCGCGTCCGTTGGGCATACCTCGCGCCTGCGCCTCGGCTGTGTGCGTGGCCATCACGCTGACCACGCTCGGGCTGGCATCAGATACCAGCCCGGTGAAATCGGGCAATTGTGCGTGCGCTGCGCCAACCGTGAAGAACACCAGCAACCACAGCATGTGAAGACGAATACGGTTCATGGAAACTCCGCTGTGTTATCGAAAACGATGAAAGACACCCAGCACCTGCCAAGGACGCATGCGGCCAGGCCGCAGGCACATGGGGAAAACCCGGGAATACCCTGCCGCACCTGAAGGGCGGCAGGGCGAAATCAGCGCGCGCCGGTGCCTTCGACCGTCGCCTCTGGGCGCAGGGGCGCAAGCCATGGCGTGGCGATTTCGCCAGCACGGCCATTCACGGCCTGCTGATGACGCAGCCAGTACGCCTCGTGCGCGGGATCGAATCGCACGCCGTAGCGACCGGCATCGCGTGCTGCCACGGTCTGCGCATCGAAACGGTATGGCGGGCGCAGATCCTGTTCGCGATAAGGCGAAGGCGCGACCACCGAAGGTGCCGCCACATCGAGCGCCGGCGCAGGCAGACTGGCCATCTGCGCATCACTCGATGGCACCGGAGCCGTGGCATCCGGACGCGCGAGCAACAGTGCGGCGAGCGCCACCGATGCGGCCACCGCAAAACCGCCGCCCCAGCGCAAGGCATGTACGCGCTTGGGAATCGCCGGCGATGCGGCATCGGATTCTTCATCCAGTCGCTGGGCGATGGAGCGCGCAAAATCCTTGCGCAGCGGCAAGGCCGAGCCGCGCATCGCCTCGCCGACGAAATGCCAGCGCTGCCACAACGCCACCAGCTCGCCATCATGCTCGGCGCGCTTGAGCAGAAAACGCGCGCGATCGCGATCCAGTTCGTTGTCGATCAAAGCCGACAATTGTTCACGGATTTCAGGGTTCGTCATGATGCTCTCCCGCTTCGCTCTTTCCTGCCGACATCGCCCATCAACGGGCGCAGTTTCTGATCAATCGCATCGCGAGCGCGGAAGATGCGCGAACGCACCGTGCCGATAGGGCAACCCATCGCCTCTGCGATCTCCTCGTAACTCAGGCCATCGACCTCACGCAGCGTGATCGCCACGCGCAGCTCTTCGGGCAAGGCTTCGACCGTGCGCGCGACGGTTTGTTCAATTTCCTGCCGCATCGCTTCATTTTCCGGCGTGCCCGATTCACGCAGGCGCGCACCGCTTTCAAACTGGACCGCGTCCTGCGCATCCACGTCTTCGGTCGGCGGCCTGCGCCCCAGCGCGACGAGATGATTCTTCGCGGTATTGACGGCGATCTTGTAAAGCCAGGTGTAGAACTGGCTGTCGCCGCGAAAGTTGGGCAACGCACGATAAGCGCGGATGAATGCCTCCTGCGCCACGTCCTGGCATTCGGCCCAGTCGTGGATGAAACGGGAGATGATGCCCACCACCTTGTGCTGGTACTTGAGCACGAGCAGGTCGAAAGCGCGCTTGTCGCCTTCCTGCACGCGTTTGATCAGTGCCTGGTCCACGTCGTTCTCACCCATTCGGGCCTGCCTCTGGAAATGTGGGCGGCTCGCTTCCGAGCCAAATGGACCATGCGTCTGGCGGGAAAGTTCCCGCCCGCAATTCAACGACTTCCGCGCCACCATACTGTGGCGCATTGACCGCATGCCGACTTGCCCCGGATGATAGCCACTTTCGCTTGAACGCGGCCCGGCCGCACAGGAGAACCCATGTTCGACGGATTGCGTTTTCGCCACTGGCGTACCGAGGCCCGCACCGATGGCGTGCTGGTATTGACCTTCGACCGGGCTGGCACCCCCGTCAACGCGCTTTCGCAGGCGGTACTGGAAGAACTGGATGCGATCATCGAACGCATCGAAATCGGCAAACCGAAGGCCGTGGTGATCCAGTCCGGCAAGAGTGCCGGCTTCATCGCCGGCGCCGACATCAAGGAGTTTCAGCAATTCGATGCGCGCGGCACGGTGATGGAAGCGATCCGCCGCGGCCAATTGGTGTTCGAGCGCCTGCATCGCTTGCCGTGCCCTACCGTGGTGGCGATCCACGGCCACTGCATGGGCGGCGGCACCGAATTGTCGCTGGCGTGCCGCTATCGCGTTGCATCGAGCGATGACTCCACTCGCATCGGCCTGCCTGAAGTGAAACTGGGCATCTTCCCCGGCTGGGGCGGCTCGGTGCGCTTGCCACGACTGGTGGGTGCGCCGGCAGCCATGGACATGATGCTGACCGGACGAGCGCTTTCGGCAAAGAACGCCCGCGCCATCGGCTTGGTGGACAAGGTCGTGGAACCGGCCGTGCTGCTGGATTCGGCCATCGAAATGGCCAAGCGCGGCACGCAGCGCCCGCTCAAGCAGCGTGCGCTGGCCTGGGCCACGAACCTCTGGCCGACGCGCCAGGCGCTCGCACCGATGCTGGTCAAGCAGGTGGCGCGCAAGGCCAAGAAGGCGCACTACCCCGCGCCGTTCGCACTGATCGAGAACTGGAAGCGCAGCGGTGGCGGCACCGATGCCTTGCTGAAATCCGAAGCCCGTGCCGTGGTGAAGCTGGCCAGCGGCTCCACCGCACGCAACTTGATCCGGGTGTTTTTCCTGATGGAGCGCCTCAAGGGATTGGGCGGCAAGGATCACGGCATCGCGCACGTGCATGTGGTCGGTGCGGGCGTGATGGGCGGCGACATCGCGGCATGGTGCGCCCTGCGCGGCTTCAGCGTCACGCTGCAGGATCGCGAGATGCAGTACATCCAGCCCGCGCTGGATCGCGCCCACGCATTGTTCAGCAAGAAAGTCCGGGATGAAGCCAAACGTGCCGCGGCGATTTCCCGCCTGAATGCCGATGTGGAAGGCACCGGCGTGGCGAAGGCCGATCTGGTGATCGAGGCGATCTACGAGAACCTCGAGGCCAAGAAGGAGCTGTACGCGCGCATCGAACCTCAGCTCAAACCCGAAGCCCTGCTCGTCACCAACACCAGTTCACTGGCACTGACCGAGCTGCGCGAAGGCCTCGCCCATCCGGATCGCTTCGCCGGCCTGCACTATTTCAACCCCGTTGCGCTGATGCCGCTGGTGGAAATCGTCCAGCACGATGGCATGGCCGAGGAAACCGAGCGCCGCCTGGCCGCGTTCTGCAAAGCCATCGACAAGTTCCCGGTGCCGGTGGCCGGCACGCCCGGCTTCCTCGTGAACCGCATCCTCGCGCCCTACATGGAAGAAGCCATCCTTGCCTTCCGCGAAGGTATCCCGGGCCGCGCCATCGACAAGGCCGCCGTGGATTTCGGCATGCCGATGGGGCCGATCGAACTGGTCGATACCGTTGGCCTCGACGTGGCCGCCAGCGTTGGCAGGATCATGGCCCAATTCCATGGCGTGACGCCGCCGGATTTCGCTTTCGAACCGAACGCGCGCGGCAAGAAAGATGGCAAGGGCCTGTACGAGTGGCAGGAAGGCAAGGCGGTAAAGCCCGCACTGCCGGAAGGCTACCGCACGCCGGACGATCTGACCGATCGCCTCGTGCTGCGCCTGTGCAACGAGGCCGTGGCCTGCCTGCATGACGGCGTGGTGGCCGATGCCGATCTGCTTGATGCCGGCGTCATCTTCGGCACCGGCTTCGCCCCGTTCCGCGGCGGCCCGATCCAGCACATTCGCAGCGAAGGCGCGGCCAAGCTCAGGCAGCGACTGGAACAACTTGCCAACCGTCACGGTGAACGCTTCACGCCGCGACCGGGTTGGGATGCGCTGATCGACAGCGCGGGTTGATCGTCAGGGCGACTCGATCTCGTACCCACGCGCCGCCAGTTTCGCCAGATAGCCATCGGCCGCCACCAGGCGGCTGATCGGCAATGCGGCGAAACTGGTTTCGTGTCCGGCGATGGTTTCTTCCGCCGCTTCCAGCCACGCGGCTTCCAGACGCTCGGGCAAATCGTCGATGCCCTGCTCTTGGGCAAAGCGCGATTCCAGCACGGCATCCATGCAAGTCTGGCTCTGATCCTCGTAGGTGATTTCGCGCAACGTCAGCATGTCGCCACGTGCCCAGGCGTTGGCACGTATGCGCATCTTTGCCAGATCCGCCTCCAGGTGATCGAGCGTCTTGCGGAAGCATGCAACGTCGTCGATGGCTGTGTCGCGAAACGCACGGATGGCCGCTTTCGGATCGGCAATGCTGAGCTCGATGCGCGGGCGATACGTTGCAATAGCGTGGCGTTTGGTGACTTTTTCGACCAGCGGCGACACCAAGCCCTTGAACTGCAGCCCACTCTTTTCCACGGCAGCCTGATAAAGATCGCCCGCCGCAAAGATCGGCCGGCGCTTTTCCACGCCACGATCACGCCCGAGGTATTTCTTCTTCAACACCAGCCAGCGTGCGTAATCTTCTGCCGGAACCTGATCGACGAGCTTTTCGCCATCGGGATTCTTGCGTGCGCCCAGCATCCTTGGCACCAGCAGCAAGGTGCGGAATCGTCCCATGCCGAGGTCGAACTTCACCGAAGGCGGCAACAGGATCCGGCTGGATGCCGCCATCTGCCGCTCGACCGCCTCCGACTCCCATTCCATGCGCCGCGCCACCGGTTGCAGAGTGCCCAGGATCCACATCGTGTGGCCGTCGCGCCGCACCTTCCACATGCCCGGCCCCGGCATCGTGCCGCTGACCACCAGCGTGTCCAGCACCGTCACCTCATCGCGCGAGGGCAGTGCGTCGGTGGTGCC
>JAEXRB010000216.1 GCA_023438325.1 Pseudomonadota bacterium
GACGCAAGGCGACGCTGGTCGCAGCGCTCCTGACGATGGGCATTTCCACCGTGCTGATCGGGCTGTTGCCCACTTACGCCAGCATCGGCATCGCCGCGCCACTGTTGCTGGCGCTGTGCCGATTCGGTCAGGGATTGGGGCTGGGAGGCGAGTGGGGCGGCGCCGTGCTGCTGGCGACGGAGAACGCACCGCCCGGCAAGCAGGCGTGGTACGGCATGTTCCCGCAACTGGGAGCGCCGTTGGGGTTTCTGCTGTCCACCGGCAGTTTCCTGCTGCTGGCGCATTTCTTGAGCGAGGCGCAGTTCTTTGCCTGGGGCTGGCGCATCCCGTTCATCGCCAGCGCGGTTCTGGTGATCGTCGGGTTGTGGGTGCGCCTGAGCATTCAGGAGACACCGGATTTCCGCAGGGCGCTGGATGAAGGTGCACGGGTGAGGCTGCCGATGGGCACGGTGATCGCACAGCATCCGCGCAGCCTGATCGCCGGCACTTTCGCTGCGGTGGCCACCTTCGTGCTGTTCTATTTGATGACCGTGTTCACCTTGAGCTGGGGCACGAGTCGGTTGGGTTACTCGCGCGAAACATTCTTGGTGATGCAGATGCTTGGCGTGCTGTGTTTTGCCGCGACGATCCCGTTGTCCGCGCTGCTGGCCGATCGTTATGGCCGCCGTCGCGTCTTGGTGCTGGTGACGGCCACCATCGCGCTGTTCGGCCTTGTGTTCGCACCGATGTTTTCCAGTGGCAGCAGCGTGGAAACGGTGCTTTTCCTGTCGCTGGGTCTGGCGTTGATGGGCTTCACCTACGGGCCGCTCGGGGCGGCGCTGGCCGAGTTGTTCCCAACGCCCGTGCGCTACACCGGCGCCTCGCTGACGTTCAATCTTGCCGGCATCCTCGGCGCCTCGCTGGCGCCTTATGCCGCGACGTGGCTGGCATCGCAGCATGGCCTGCACGCCGTGGGTCACTACCTGACTGCATCGGCTGTCGTCAGCCTGCTGGCATGGCTGGCCATGGGGAAGCCCGCGGCGCGATGAGGTACGCTGTAGCGGCATGAACGCTCCCATCCAGCGCGATTTCGCGCTCACCCCCGAAGACAATGAGCGCCTCGCCAGCCTGGGCGGGCCGTTCGACCAGCACTTGCGCCAGATCGAGCTTCGCCTGGGCGTGGAGGTCGGCAATCGCGGTTTCGTGTTCCGCGTGATCGGCGATGCCGCTGCCACGCACGTGGCCGAACAGGTGATCCGCACGCTCTACGATCAGGCCGAACACCGTGCGCTGGAGGCGCACGATGTGCATCTTGCCTTGCAAGAACTGGGCGCTGAACGCTTCGTGCAGCGCGCTGCCGAAGATGCAGCCGAAGGCGTGCAGGAGGTGGCCATCAAGGTCAAGCGTGGCACCGTTCGCGGGCGCGGCGCGAACCAGTCGCGCTACCTGCACGCCATCGCCACGCACGACATCAACTTCGGCATCGGCCCGGCCGGTACCGGCAAGACGTTTCTCGCCGTCGCCAGCGCCGTGGAAGCGCTGAACGAGGCGCGCGTGCAGCGCCTGATCCTGGTTCGCCCGGCGGTGGAGGCCGGCGAAAAACTCGGCTTCCTGCCGGGTGATCTGACCCAGAAAGTCGACCCTTACCTGCGCCCGCTCTACGACGCACTGTACGAGATGCTCGGGGTGGAAAAGGTGGCGCGCCTGATGGAGCGCAATGTCATCGAAGTGGCGCCGCTGGCCTACATGCGCGGACGCACGTTGAACGATGCCTACGTGATTCTGGACGAAGCCCAGAACACCACCATCGAGCAGATGAAGATGTTCCTGACCCGCATCGGCTTCGGCTCCACTGCCGTGGTCACCGGCGACCTCACCCAGACCGACCTGCCCAAGTCGCAGAAATCCGGGCTGCGCGATGCCATCGAAGTGTTGCGCGCGGTCGATGGCATCAGCTTCACCTTCTTCACCGCACACGATGTGGTGCGTCATCCGCTGGTGGCGCGCATCGTGCGCGCCTACGAAGCGCGCGATGGCGGTAACGACGCATGAGCCGCATGTTGCCACCGCTGGAACTGGATCTCGGGGTCAGCTATGCCTTGCCGCGCCGTGGCCTGCCGGCCGCCACGTCGTTCCGGCGCTGGGCCACGGCGGCGTTGCAGGATCGGGTAAAGCGCGCCGACCTGGCACTCCGCATCGTCGACGAGCGCGAAGGGCTCGCCCTCAATCGGCACTATCGCGGCAAGGATTACCCCACCAATGTATTGAGCTTTCCGGCGGATCTTCCCGAAGGCGTGATGCTCCCCATTCTGGGCGACATCGTGCTGTGCGCGCCCGTGGTGGCACGAGAGGCGCGCGAACAGGGCAAGGCGTTGAACGCCCACTACGCCCATCTCACCGTGCACGGCATCCTGCATCTACTGGGTTTTGATCACGAAGATGAGCGCGAGGCCGAGGCGATGGAGCTGCTGGAGCGCCAGATTCTCGCCAGTCTGGGCATCGAGGACCCGTATCGCGAGTGACGTCGGCCATTTCGTGCCATGGGCGGATTTGAGCTAGACTCCACCGTCCCTCTGTTACCGGCTAGATGCCACCCCACGATGCCCGAGGAACCTAGTAGTAGCAGCGGCTCGTCGCCGAAATCCTGGCTGGAACGCATAGGTCAGGCACTTTCCAACGAGCCGCGCAATCGTGAGGAGCTGCTCGAAGAGCTGCGTTCCGCCCAGGCCAACGGCCTGCTTTCCGCCGACACCCTGGCGATGATGGAAGGTGCCATCACCGTTTCCGAGCAAAGCGTCGGCGATGTCATGGTGCCGCGCGCGCAGATGGTGTCCATCGACGTGGAGTCTCCGTATCTGGATGTCGTCCGCGTTGCGGTCGAATCCGGCCATTCGCGTTTCCCCGTGCATGGCGAGGATCGCGACGAGACCCTCGGCATCCTGCTGGCCAAGGATCTCCTGCGCGCGCTGGTGGACGGCCGCCATCCGGAAACCATCCGCGAGCTGTTGCGTCCGGCTGTACTGATTCCTGAATCCAAACGCCTGAACGTGTTGCTCAAGGAGTTCCGCCTCTCGCGCAACCACATGGCGATCGTGGTGGACGAATACGGCGGTGTCGCCGGGCTCATCACCATCGAAGACGTGCTGGAGCAGATCGTCGGCGAGATCGACGACGAATACGACGATGCCCCCGGCGACACCTTGATCCAGGCTCAGGCCGATGGGCGTTACGTGGTTGATGCACTCACGCCGATCGACGAATTCAACGAGCGCTTCGGTGCCGATTTTGACGACAGCGAATACGACACGCTCGGCGGCATGCTGGCCGCGGCCATCGGGCACCTGCCGGAAACCGGCGAGGAGATCAGCATCGGTCGCTTCGACTTCCGCATCGCGCGCGCGGATGCGCGGCGCGTGCATGCGCTGCATGTGATCGTGCGCGGCGATGCGTGAGTTGTTTTGCCGCCTGGGCGCGGCGCTGCTGGTATTGCTGGGCTGGATGTTGGCCCATTCCGCGTCGGCGCACGCCACCGCCATCACGGAGGAGGGCGTGCCCCGCATCGGCATCGTCACGATGTCGCCTGGTGAGGAATACTGGGCGCGTTTCGGCCATAACGCCGTCGTCGTGGAAGATCCGGCGCGCGGGTTGGTGCTGTCCTACAACTACGGTTATTTCGACTTCGACCAGCCGGGCTTTCTTGCTCGTTTCCTGCGTGGCGAAATGCGCTATCAACTGGTTGTGATGACGCTGGATGAAGACTTGCGCAGCTATGCCGCCGAAGGTCGCGGCGCAAGCCTGCAATGGCTTTCCCTGCGCCCCGATCAGGCGCATGCGGTGCGCGATTTCCTGGCGTGGAATGCCCTGCCGGAGAACGCCGAATACCGTTACGACTACTTTGCCGACAACTGCTCCACGCGTGTGCGCGACGTGCTCGACCGTGCCCTCGATGGCCATCTGGGCCGGCAAATGTCCGGCCGCTCGCATGGCCTGACTTACCGCACCGAAGCCCTGCGTCTTGGCGCGGGCGTGCCGTGGCTGCACCTGGGCATGCACGTCGGCTTGGGGCCGTATGCCGATCGGCCACTGTCGATCTGGGAAGAGGCGTTCGTGCCGCAGCGACTGGCCGATGCGCTGGGTCGCGCCAGTAACAGTGATGACGCACCGTTGGTCAGTGAACAGTTGACGCTGCTGCCCGATCGCCTCGGGCTGGAGCGGCCTGCCGCACCCAATCTGCGCTGGCATTTCGCCCTTGTCGGCATCGTGCTGGCATTGGCCCTGCTGTGGCTGCTGCGCGCGCGTGCCGGTCGCGGTGCGCGCCTGGCCGGTACCGTGCTGGCGGGAAGCATCTACGCCCTGTGTGGGTTTGGCAGTCTGCTGCTTCTTGCGCTCTGGGCATTCACTGCGCATGTGGCCGGGCACGGGAACGAAAACCTGCTGCTGCTCAACCCGCTCTGCCTGTTGCTTCTGCTCGCGTTGCCGGCCTTGGCGCGTGGCGATGCAGTGCGCCCGTGGTTGCGTCGCGTGGCAATGATCGTGCTGGCCTGCGCTGCCTTGGCGCTGTTCCTGCGATTCCTGCCGTTCCGCATTCAGAACAACGGTGATTTCATCGTGCTGTTCGGCCCGATCCATGCCGCGCTGGCGTGGCGTTTTTCACGACGCAGCGCTCAATGACGGGGCTTGATCAACGTCTTGTCAGCTTTGGTTGTGGATGACCGAAGCGCAGGTAAAAATTTCAACATTTTGATTTTGTAGAGAAATAAGGCTAATGGATGCCCCGCCCCCCACGAGTGGGGGGCTTTCACCGCTCCTGCAGCGCCGCATCATTCCCCCCTGCCCATCGTTCCCACAGGGGGAATTCAACATGTTCCGCTCGCTTACCCTGACTCTCGCCTTGGCCTTCGCTCCCGCGCTGCACGCTTATGAACCGGGCGCGCAGACCCACAGCGCAAGCTGGTGGGACCCTGCCGATAGCGGCTGGGGCGTGGTTACGCTGGATCAAGGCAATGTACTCGGCCCGTACTGGTTTTCCTACGATGAGGAAGGCCGTCCGTCCTGGCTGATGGGACTGACACTGCCGCAAGAAGACGGCAGCTACACCGGCGAACTTCATCGTTTCACCGGCACGCCGTTCATGCAGATCGGCGCCGACCGTGCCAACCAGCCCGGTAGCGTGGTGGGCACCGTCACCCTGGACTTCGATTCCGATCCGAAGAAGATGCGTTTCGTCACTACCATTGATGGCAACACCACCGTCCGGAACCTGACCCGCTTCAACTTCAGCGGCAAGGATATGGTGTGCAAGGCCGCGCCCGCAGCACGCACCGAGGCTACCAACTACAGCGACATGTGGTGGGAGCCATCCACCAGCGGTTGGGGCATCAACATCATGCACTTGGACGAAAACCTCTACGGCCAGTGGTACACCTACGAAGTCCCGGGCCGCGCTGTGTTCATGACATTGGGCCTGACGCGTCAAGTCGATGGCAGCTTCGCCGGCGGCGTCTACCGCCAGAAGGATGGTGGTCGTCCTTTCAAGGCTGGTACCCATGAATCCTCACAGCCGGGTAGCGAGGAAATCGGCAGCGCTTCGCTGATTTTCCTGGACGGCAACCGGGCGGAGTTCGACTACGTGGTGGGCGAGGAGCAGGGTCATCACGTGCTGCAGCGCTTCCAGTTCGGCACCGTCGCCAATCTGTGCGAGGTTAAACCCTACAACATTGGTGGCGGTGATGACGACGATGATGATGGCGGTACGGGCGATGGCGAGCTGTGCTATCCCCCCTACCGCACCGGTGATTCCCGCAAGCTGCGCTCTACCGGTACCAGCAATGGCACGCCCGGCGACACGCACGTCTACACCGAAACCATCGCCGGCAACGCGACCTTCAATGGCCAATCCGGGTTGGTGCAGAAGATCTCCGACAGCACCGGTGTTTATGCCAACAATTACTTGGGCAATGGCGACGGTAGCATCCTGTCGTTCGGTGCAGAGGCACTCGATCCGGCCAGCGGTCAGGTGATTTCCACCAGTCGCAACGACCCGGCCCGGGTAGAAATGTCGCGCCGCTTCCAGGTCGGTGAAACCGTTTCCATCGACTACGGCGTCAACTCCACCAGCGCGGCGGGTAATGGGCGTACCAACATCACAACCACCTACCGTCTGCTTGGACGGGAGTCGGTCGCGGTGCCTGCCGGGATCTTCAATGCCTGCAAGTTCGAGGTCACCATCGAGGAAAGCACCAGTGTGGCAGGTGTCACCACTCGCACCCTGCTCAGCGGCCACAACTGGACGGATGGCAACTTCGGTCGCATCAAGCAGGAATTCGAAGGCAGCAGTACAGTCACCGCCTTCGGCTTTGGTACCGTCACCCAACTCACCTCTGTTGAAGAGCTTCTGGAAGCCACAATGGACGGCGAGCACAAACCCTGATACTGCGCCAATCAGTGCTTTCGCAAGGCCCCGGCAGCGCCACCAAGGTGCTGGCCGGGGCTTTTTCGTGAGGCATGGCAGGTTTTCCGGCACAAAGCCCGAGAATCTGAACTAAACCTTCAGTCGCATTCTCGCGGGCGCGAGCCTCGGGCTATAATTCGCAGTTGCCAGCCTGCGACTTGAAGGCGGCAAACTTCTCTCTCCGACTCCCCTCTAGAAAAGAGCCGGCAACGCCGGCTCTGGCAAGGCAACCGTGAGCAGCCTGATCCAGCAATTCCAGCAAACCTCCCCCCTGGCCGGCGGCAACGCCGATTACGTCGAAAGCCGCTATGAGGCTTGGCTCGCCGATCCTGGATCGGTGTCGCCTGAGTGGCGCAAGTACTTCGACACCTTCAAGGGGCGCGAGGCTGGCGACGTGCCGCATTCAGCGGTCATCGAGCGCATCGCGCTGGCTGCGCAGATCGCCCCCAGGCTTGGTCCCAGCTCCGTGGTCAGCGATGCTTATTCCGAAAGCCAGGGCGGCGTACGCAAACTGGTAACGGCGTACCGCTCGCGTGGGCATCTGGGTGCAAAGCTCGATCCGCTCGACATGATGCCGTCGCCGGAAGCGCCGGATCTGGACCTTCCCTTCCACGGCCTGTCGCAGGCTGATCTGGATGTGGAGTTCTCCACCGGCGCGTTTTTCGGCACCGAGCGCATGTCGCTGCGTGCGCTGCTGTCGGCCTTGCGCTCGACATACAGCAGCAGCATCGGCGCGGAGTTCATGCACATCTCCGATGCGGCCCAGCGCCAGTGGATCTACAAGCGTCTGGAGCAGGCCGGCGGCAAGTTCGACTTCAAGCCCGAGCAGCGCAAGCGCCTGCTTGAGCGCCTCACGGCGGCGGAAGGCCTGGAGCGCTACCTGCACACCAAGTACGTCGGCCAGAAGCGTTTCTCGCTGGAAGGCGGCGATTCGCTGATCCCGATGCTCGATGTGCTGGTGGCCGAATCGGGCGCTGCCGGCGTCAAGGAATTGGCCATCGGCATGGCCCATCGCGGCCGTCTGAACGTGCTGGTCAACACGCTGGGCAAGTCGCCGGCCAAGTTGTTCGTCGAATTCCAGGGCTAGTTCGATCACCCCGATTCTCCCGATCACACCGGTGACGTGAAGTACCACATGGGCTTCTCCTCCGACGTGATGACGGCGGCAGGGCCGGTGCATCTGGCGTTGGCGTTCAATCCCTCGCATCTGGAAATCGTCGATCCCGTGGTGGCCGGCTCGGTTCGCGCCCGCCAGGTGCGACATGACGACGATGCCCACGAACTGGCCATGCCCATCCTGATCCACGGCGATGCCGCGTTTGCCGGTCAGGGCGTGGTGATGGAACTCTTCCAGATGTCGCAGGCGCGCGGCTTCAAGGTCGGCGGCACCTTGCACATCGTGGTCAACAATCAGGTCGGCTTCACCACCAGCCGTCTGGATGACGCGCGTTCCACCCTTTACTGCACCGATGTCGCCAAGTTCGTCGGCGCGCCGGTGTTCCACGTCAACGGTGATGACCCCGAAGCGGTGGCTTTCGTGGCCAAGCTGGCGTTCGATTACCGTCGCCAGTTCAAGCGCGATGTCGTCATCGATCTGGTCTGCTATCGCCGCCACGGCCATAACGAGGCCGATGAGCCGGCGGCCACCCAGCCGCTGATGTACCAGAACATCCGCAGTCGCAAGACCACGCGCGAGCTGTATGCTGAAAAGCTCCAGGGTGCAGGCGTGATTGCTGCCGGCGAGGCACAGCAGATCGTCGATGCGTTCCGCGCCAAGCTTGACAAGGGCGAGGTCACCACGGAGCTGGCGCCGCCGACTGATGGCCTGGTCACGATCGATTGGACGCCGTTCCTCCGCGGTTCGATTGCCGATCCAGTGGCCACTGGTGTGTTGCGCAAGGACATCGACGCGCTGGCGTTGGCCATCAACACCTTGCCGGATGACCTCAAGCTGCATCCACGCGTGGCGAAGATCTACGAAGACCGCCGCAAGATGGCCGCAGGCGAACAGGCCGGCGATTGGGGCTTTGCCGAAAATCTGGCATACGCCACCTTGCTCAATGAAGGCTATCGACTGCGTCTGGTCGGTCAGGATGCCGGTCGCGGCACCTTCTTCCATCGCCACGCGGTGCTGCATGATCAGGACAGCGGGCGCACTTACTTGCCGCTGTCGGCACTGACCCAGCGTCCGAGTGACGTCACCGTCATCGACTCGCTGCTCTCCGAAGAAGCGGTGATGGCATTCGAGTACGGCTATGCCACGTCCGATCCTTATACCTTGGGTATCTGGGAAGCGCAGTTCGGCGACTTTGCCAACGGCGCGCAGGTCGTGATCGACCAGTTCATCAGCTCCGGTCAGGCCAAGTGGGGCCGGTTGTGTGGTCTTTCGCTGTTCCTGCCGCACGGTTACGAGGGGCAGGGGCCGGAACACAGTTCGGCGCGCCTCGAGCGCTTCCTGCAACTGTGCGCGCTGGCGAACATGCAGGTCGTGGTGCCCACCACGCCGGCGCAGGCCTTCCACATGATCCGTCGCCAGATGAAGCTGCCCACGCGCGTGCCGCTGGTGGTGATGACGCCCAAGTCGCTGCTGCGTCACAAGCTGGCGGTATCCACGCTGGACGAGTTGGCCTTGGGCAGTTTCCAGCGCCTGATTCCCGACAGCACCGCGACCGATGTAGCCAAGGTCAAGCGCGTGGTTGCCTGCTCGGGCAAGGTCTACTACGACCTGCTCGAAGAGGCGAACAAGCGTGGCATCACCGATGTGGCCCTGGTGCGTGTCGAACAGCTGTATCCGTTCCCGCGCGAAGAACTGATCGACGAGCTCAAGCGCTTCCCGAATGCCACCGATCTGGTCTGGTGTCAGGAAGAGCCGCAGAACCAGGGCGCGTGGTATCAGATCCAGCATCACCTGCGCTTCTGCCTGCAAGGCAAGCAGAACCTCAGCTATGCGGGACGCGCCCGCTCGCCCGCTCCGGCCGCCGGGCATCTGGCCACGCACAATGCCGAACAGGCCAAGCTGGTCGAAGATGCACTGGTCGCCAAGCTCGGCGACGGTCACGTCGCCGAGTAAGCTTTCCACCTCAAACGCCTATACGCCATCAAAGGACGCGCCCTCATGTCCATCGAAGTCAAAGTCCCGGTCCTGCCGGAATCGGTTTCCGACGCCACCATCGCCACATGGCACAAGAAGGTGGGCGATGCGGTTGCCCGCGACGAGAATCTGATCGATCTGGAAACCGACAAGGTCGTGCTGGAAGTTCCTTCGCCGGTCAACGGCGTGCTGAAGGAAATCCGCTTCCAAGCCGGTGCCACCGTCACTTCCGATCAAGTGGTCGCGGTGATCGAAGAGGGCGCGGCAGCCGCTGCTGCGCCGGCCAAGGCCGAAGCACCGGCCGCTGCGGCGCCTGCCAAGCCGGCTGAAGCGGCCAAGCCGGCTGCGGCCAGCGCCGGCACGTCGCTGCCTCCGGGTGCACGTTTTGCCGCCGAGGTGAATCAGGTCAATCCGGCCGAAGTGGCTGGCACCGGCCGTCGCGGTGCGGTCACCAAGGAAGACATCCTCAATCACGTCAAGAATGGACCGGTGGGCGGTGGCGCACGTCCGGAAGAGCGCGTGCCGATGACCCGCATCCGCAAGCGCATTGCCGAGCGCCTGATGGAATCGAAGAATTCCATCGCGATGTTGACCTCGTTCAACGAGATCAACCTCAGCAAGGTGATGCAGTTGCGCAAGGAAATGCAGGAATCGTTCGAGAAGGCCAACGGCATCAAGCTCGGCTTCATGAGCTTCTTCGCCAAGGCCGCTGCCGAGGCCCTCAAGCGTCATCCCGTCGTCAACGCTTCGGTCGATGGCAACGACATCATCTATCACGGTTACGCCGACATCTCCGTTGCAGTGTCCTCCGACAAGGGCCTGGTCACGCCGGTGCTGCGCAACGTCGAGCGCATGAGTTTTGCCGATGTTGAGCGTGCGATTGCCGATTACGCCAAGGCAGCGCGCGAGGGCGGCCTCAAGCTGGAAGACCTGCAGGGTGGCACCTTCACCATCACCAACGGCGGCACCTTCGGTTCGCTGTTCTCCACGCCGATCGTCAATCCGCCGCAGTCGGCCATTCTGGGCATGCATGCGATCAAGGAGCGCGCCATCGTCGAGAACGGCCAAGTCGTGGCCGCGCCGATGATGTACGTCGCCATTTCCTACGATCACCGCATCATCGACGGCAAGGATGCGGTGCTGTTCCTGGTGGACATCAAGAACCAGCTGGAAAACCCGCATCGCATGTTGCTGGGCCTGTAAGGAGTCCCTCATGGCTGATCAATTCGACGTCATCGTCATCGGTGCCGGCCCGGCTGGCTACCATGCCGCGATTCGTGCCGCGCAGCTCGGCAAGAAGACCGCCTGCATCGATGCCGCGCTCGGCAAGGATGGCAAGCCCGCCCTTGGCGGCACCTGCCTGCGCGTGGGTTGCATCCCGTCCAAGGCGTTGCTGGATTCGTCGCACCAGTACCACAACATGACCCACTCGTTCGAGCAGCACGGCATCAGCTTCAACGATGCCAAGATCGACGTGGCGAAGATGGTGGGCCGCAAGGATGCCATCGTGAAGCAGTTCACCGGCGGCATCGCGCAGTTGTTCAAGGCCAACAAGGTGACTCCGTACTACGGCTTCGGTCAGTTGCAGCCGGGCAACATCGTCAAGGTGAAGCAGCACGATGGCAGCGAGGTGGAACTCACGGCCGCCAACATCATCATTGCGGCCGGTTCGGATTCGATCGAGCTGCCGTTCGCCAAGTTCGATGGTGAAAGCATCGTCGACAACGTCGGCGGCCTCGATTTCACCGAAGTGCCGAAGCGTCTGGCCGTGATTGGCGCGGGCGTGATTGGCCTGGAGCTGGGCAGCGTGTGGCGTCGCCTCGGTGCCGAAGTGACCATCCTCGAAGCGATGCCGGATTTCCTCGCCGCCGCCGATGCGGAGGTGAGCCGCCTGGCTGCGCGTGAGTTCAAGAAGGAAGGCCTCAACATCCTGCTCGGTGCCAAGGTCAGCAAGACCGAAGTGACAGGCAAGGGCAAGAAGCAGGAAGTGCTGATCAGCTATTCGGACAAGGAGGGCGAAAAAACCCTCGCCGTGGACAAGTTGCTGGTGGCCGTGGGCCGTCGTGCGGCATCCAAGGGCTTGCTTGCCGAAGGCACCGGCGTGCAACTGAACGAGCGCGGGCAAGTCGTGGTGGACGATCATTGCCATACTGGCGTGCCGGGCATCTGGGCGATCGGTGACTGCGTGCGTGGCCCGATGCTGGCGCACAAGGCGTTCGAGGAAGGCATTGCGGTGGCCGAGCTGATCGCAGGCCTGCCGGGTCACGTCAATTTCGACACCATCCCGTACGTCATCTATACCTCGCCGGAAATCGCCTGGGTGGGCAAGACCGAGCAGCAACTCAAGGCCGAGGGCGTCGCCTACAAGGCCGGCAGCTTCCCGTTCGCGGCCGTGGGCCGTGCGGTGGCAATGGCTGAGCCGGTGGGCTTCGTCAAGGTGCTTGCCGATGCGGAAACCGACCGAGTGCTCGGCCTGCATCTGATTGGCCCGAATGTGAGCGAACTGGTGCACGAAGGCGTGCTGACGATGGAGTTCAGCGGCTCGGCCGACGATCTGGCCCGCATCTGCCACGCTCATCCGAGCCTTTCCGAAGCCATCCACGATGCCGCCATGGCCGTGGACAAGCGGGCGATCCACAAGCCCAATTGACGGCCTCAAGGTGCGAGCCCGTGACGGCTCGCACCGCCCATGACGGACATGCGCGCGATGCCTGAATCCTTTCCCGCTTTCCGTATCCACGACGACGCTGCCGGTCATCGTGCCGGCATCGAACACCTGTCGCTGGATGATCTTTCGCCGGGCGAGGTCGTGATTCAGGCGGCCTGGTCTTCGGTCAACTACAAGGATGCGCTGGCCGGCTGCGGACGCGGCAAGATCCTGCGGCGCTCTCCGCTGGTCGGTGGCATCGATGTGGCCGGCACCGTGGTGTCGAGCGAAAGCCCGGATTATTCGCCGGGTGACGAAGTCGTCGTCACCGGTTGCGGTCAATCGGAAACACGCGATGGCGGCTATGCGACATGGGTTCGTGCCAGTGCGGGCAGCGTGGTGCGTTTGCCCCAAGGCCTGAGCCTGCGTGAGGCCATGATCCTCGGTACCGCCGGGTTCACCGCCGCCTTGTCGCTGTTGCGGATGGAGCGCCTCGGGCAGCGTCCGGAACAAGGCCCCATCGTCGTCACGGGGGCCAGCGGCGGCGTGGGCACGTTGGCCATCGACATCCTGAGCCGCGCTGGCTATGAGGTTCATGCCATCACCGGCAAGCTCGAACAGCTCGACTTTCTGACCACGCTCGGTGCGCGCCAGGTGATCTCGCGCGAGAAGCTGCACTGGGGCCAGCGCCCGCTGGAAACCGTGCACTGGGCCGGAGCGCTGGATGGCGTGGGTGGCGAAATGCTCGAAGGCCTCACCCGCGTGATCGGCCCGGGCGGCAACATTGCCAGCTACGGCATGGCCGGCGGGGTCGAGCTGCATACCACGGTGATGCCTTTCATCCTGCGCGGTGTCTCGCTGGTGGGCATCACCGCTTCCAACGCCATCCGTGCCGATCGCGAGGCGGTATGGGAAAAGCTTGCGGGCCACTGGCGCCCGGCACATCTGGAAATGATCTGTACCCGGGAAATCGGGCTGGATGGGTTGCCGGAAGCCTTCGACACCCTGCTCAGTGGTCGTGCCCTGGGGCGCACGCTCGTACGCCTCTGATTTTTCCGGAATGGTTGCCGAGGAAAATCAATCCGTTGTTCATTGATGCATGGTTTTGACCATACGCTGGCGGACGCAATTCGCAATTCCGCGGCTCCACCCTTCAACCCGGCCCGGCAAGGCGCTAGAATCGAGCCTTCGTCAGGGGGACGCCCGCACTCAGGGGTGGCCGAAGCATTATTCGAGGGACCTATGGCACGTGTTCTGATCGTCGACGATTCACCTTCCCAGCTGATGGGCATGAAGCTCATCATCGAGCGCCTCGGACACGAGACAGTGACGGCCGAGGACGGCGCGCTGGGCGTGGAAGCGGCCAAGCGCGAAATGCCGGATCTGATCCTGATGGACGTGGTGATGCCCAACCTCAACGGGTTTCAGGCTACGCGTTCCATCTCCAAGAATCCGGATACCGCACACATACCGATCATCCTTGTCACCACCAAGGATCAGGAAACCGATCGCGTCTGGGGCATGCGCCAAGGCGCCAAGGCCTACCTGACCAAGCCGGTCAACGAGGGCGCACTGATCAAGCTGGTGAAGGAATTGCTGCCCGCCTGATGCTTCGCCAGCGCGAAGAACTGGCTGCACCAACAAGACCGGCGCGCATCCCGCGCCGGTTTTCTTTTGTCCATCCGGCATTGGAGCTCACGCTGTCTCAGGCATGGCTCCAGAGCATGCCTGGGTGCCTGCCCGATCCCTCATGAATCCCCCGGGCATGGATGGCGCGTGCCGGAACGGCGACAATCGCGGCATGAGCTCACTTCGCCTCGCCCTGTGCCTTGCCGTATTGCTCGCATCGGCCCCGATCCCTGCCGCTGCCGATACCGCCTTCCCGGACTGCCTGAAAACCCTGCGCAGCAAGGCCGCTGCCGCCGGCGTGCCACATGTCACCTTCGACACCTATACCCGTGCCTTGGAGCTTGATCCTTCCGTGCTCGAGCTGCTCGATGCGCAGCCGGAGTTCACCACGCCGATCTGGGACTACCTAGCCGCGCTCGTGGATGTACGCCGCATCACGCAAGGAAAGCAGATGCTGGCGCACCATGCGGCCACGCTGGCGCAAGTGGAAGCTACTTACGGTGTGGATCCGGCCACCGTGGTGGCGGTGTGGGGCGTGGAGAGCGACTACGGCCAGGTATTCGGCAAGCGCCCATTGCTCGGCTCGCTGGCCACGCTCTCTTGTGCCGGTCGCCGACAGGCGTTCTTTCAGGGAGAGTTTCTTGCCTTGCTGAAATTGCTGCACGCAGGTGACCTGTCTGCCGAAGGCCTCACCGGCTCCTGGGCCGGCGCCTTCGGACATACCCAATTCATGCCCAGCACTTATGCCCGCATCGCCGTGGATTTCGATGGCGATGGCCGGCGCGACCTGGTATCCAGCATCCCGGATGCACTTGCTTCCACCGCCCATTACCTCAAGCGAGCCGGTTGGCGCACCGGCGAAGGCTGGGGGCACGAAGTCCGCATCCCCGCGGGTCTGGATGCGTCCCTGGCAGGGCGCAAGAACAAACGCACTCTCGCCGACTGGGCCGCACGCGGGATCGTGCGCCTCGATGGCAAACCAATTCCTGCTTCCGATACCAGGGCCGCTCTGCTGCTTCCCGCCGGCAAGAACGGCCCGGCGTGGCTGGTGCTGCGCAACTACGACGCGATCTATTCCTACAACGCCGCTGAAAGCTACGCATTGGCCATTGCCCAGCTCGCCGATGCCCTGCGCGATGACCCTCCGCAACAAGCACCGTGGCCTACCGATGATCCCGGTCTTGGTCGTGACGAGCGTCAGCGCTTGCAACACCTGCTGCTGGCGCGTGGGCATGCCATTGGTGAAGCCGACGGGCTGATCGGCACCTTGACCCGTCGCGCCATCGTTGCCGAGCAGCAGCGTTTGGGCATCACGCCCGCCGATGGCCGTGCCGGCCGGAAAATCCTCAACGCGCTGGAGCGCGACAGGCCTTCGTCTTCGGTCAGTCCATGACGCATCGCGCGAACAGGCGCAAAAACCCCTGGAGCAGTGGTTGGAATCGCACAACGATGGCCCGGAGGGCTGCCGCCATTAGAGAGGGCAACAAAAAAGTGCCTGTGTCAAGCCCTCAGTGAAAAT
>JAEXRB010000218.1 GCA_023438325.1 Pseudomonadota bacterium
AACCAAGACAATGTTCGCATTGTATACCCGCCGTGGATGTAGCTCGACGTACCACCGCCGGATTGCAACCGTCACACCACATCACCCCACGCGTCCCTGATGCATTGTCCTGACCAAGGAGTTTTGATGAAACGCCATTTCTGGCTGGCCGCGCTGCTGTTGCCTGCGCTCGCGCCGGCGCGCGACCTGGGCGAACTTTCGTTCACGCCCTGCACCCTGACTTCCGAAGGCGCACTGACTTCGATCGCCGCGCACTGCACCACGCTGGAGGTGCCGGAGGATCGCGCCGCCGCGGACGGCCGCCGCATTGCACTTTCCATTGCCTGGGTGGCGCCGGAGGCCGGTGAGGCCACGTCCGATCCCGTTTTCCTGCTGGCTGGCGGGCCGGGACAATCGGCGCGTGAGGGGTATCCCGCACTGGAACGCGCGTTTGCCGACCTTGCCCGTCATCGCAACGTGATCCTCGTGGATCAGCGTGGTACCGGCGATTCCCATCGCCTGAGCTGCGGGAGCGATGAAACCCTGGAGGCCGACGATTCGATCGAAGCCGTTGCTGGCCATGCACGCAACTGCCTGGCAGCGCTCAGCCAACGGGCCGATGTGCGTCACTACACCACCACCGAGGCGGTTGCAGATCTGGACGCGGTTCGTCAGGCCATCGGTGCGCCGACGATCAACCTGATCGGCGTTTCCTACGGCACCCGCGTTGCGCAGCAGTACATGAAGGCGCATCCGTCGTCGGTGCGCAGCGTGGTGCTCGATGGCGTGGTGCCCAACACCCTGGTACTGGGTCAGGATCACGCCAAAAATCTCGATGCCACGCTCGCCACCCAGTTCCGCCAATGCGCGGAACTTCCGGCCTGCGCGGAAAAACTCGGCGATCCCCAGGCCCGCTTCCGGGCACTGGCCGAGGAACTTCGCGCCGCACCGCGCAAGGTGCATTACCGCGACGCCACCAGCGGCGAACCGAAGGACGGCGAATTCAGCTATCCGATGCTGTCTGCGTTGCTGCGCCTGTACGCCTACCAGCCCGCCATTGCCGCGACGCTGCCGGTTCTGCTGGACGATCTGTCGCGCGGCGAATCGGATGCGGCGATGGCGCAGGCGCAGTTGTTGCTCAGCTCGATGGGCGATGCGATGGCACACGGCATGGGCCTGTCGGTGAGCTGCACCGAGGATGCCGACGAACTGCATCCTGATCCTTCCGATGCCGATACCGTCCTGGGCGGCGAGTTCGTCGCGTACATCAAGGCGCAATGCGCGATCTGGCCGCGTGGCCAGCGCCCGGCGGATTTTCGCGAACCGGCGCGTGGCGATGTGCCGGTGTTGCTGTTGTCCGGCGAGCTGGATCCGGTCACTCCGCCGCGCTATGGCGATGAGGTGGCACAGCATCTGGATCACGCACGCCATCTGGTGTTGCGCGGCCAGGGCCACAACGTCATCGGCGTGGGCTGCACACCCAAGCTGGTGGCGCGCTTCATTGAAAGTACCGATCCGGATGCGCTCGATGCGCAATGCCTGGAACGCCTCGCCACACTGCCTCCTTTCACCGGCCACTACGGGTGGGAACCATGATCCAGGCTTCACATCTGTCCAAGGCGTTCACGACGCGAACCGGCAAGGTTCAGGCGGTATCGGATGTCAGCTTCGTCGCGCGCGACGGAGAAATCACCGGCCTGCTCGGCCCCAATGGCGCCGGCAAAACCACCACCTTGCGCATGCTCTACACCCTGATGTCGCCCGATCAAGGCGCGGTGCAGGTGGATGGCCTGGACGTGGCAAAGCATGCCGATGATGTCCGCCGCCGCCTCGGCGTGTTGCCCGATGCGCGTGGCGTGTACAAGCGCCTGACGGCGCGCGAGAACATCGCCTATTTCGGCCGCTTGCATGGCATGAGCGAAGTTGCCATCGCACAGCGCGTGCAAGCCCTGTCGCAAGCGCTGGAAATGGAAGACATCCTCGACCGCCAGCCCGAAGGCGTCTCGCAAGGCCAACGCACCAAGACCGCCATCGCGCGCGCCATCGTGCATGACCCGCGCAACGTCATCCTGGACGAACCCACCAACGGCCTGGACGTAATGACCACGCGCGCCATGCGCGGCTTCCTGCGGCAACTGCGCGACGAGGGCCGCTGCGTGATCTTCTCCAGCCACATCATGCAGGAGGTCGCGGCGCTGTGTGATCGCATCGTGGTGATCGCCAAGGGCACGGTGGTGGCGCAGGGCACACCGGATGAACTGCGCGCACAGACCGGCGAGCAGAACCTCGAGGACGCCTTCGTGCGCGTGATCGGATCGGAAGAAGGATTGTTCGGATGAGCGCCATGTATGTGGTGATGATGAAGGAGTTGGTCGATCTGGCACGCGACCGCCGCACGGTGATGATTTCCCTGCTGATGGGGCCGTTCCTGATCGCCGGCCTGATCATGGGCATGGGCGCGCTGATGCAGAAGAAGATGGTCACGCAGATGGAGAAGACGCTGGAATTGCCGGTGATCGGGGCAGAACATGCGCCCAACC
>JAEXRB010000222.1 GCA_023438325.1 Pseudomonadota bacterium
CGACACGCGCCTTGAGCGCGCGGTAGTTCATGCCACGTTCTCCGGGTCCTTCTCGATCTCGTCGGGATCATCGCCGAGGCCGAAACGGGCCAACTGACGGCGCGTGGCCTTGAATCGCGTGTCGTCCAGCGCACGCAGTGCCAGCCAGACGCAACCCGCTGCGCCGAGCAACGAGATCAATGCAGGAATCCCGACCGCAGCCCACCACGGCAGATCGAGCGCACGCAGGCCGAGTACGCACATCGCCATCAGGTACAGCCACGCGGTGGCGCCCAGTGCCGTACCGATGGTCGCGAGCACAAGCATGCGCAACACCGCACTGCGCGAGAGCGCCAGTTCGGCCATGAACAGGGCACGAAATGCACGCGCTGCCGTCCACAGCTCAACGCCCAATGCCTTGCCGGCTTCGCCAATGCGGCGTGCCGCCTCGTCCAGTGGCGGCACGTGCGAAGACGCACCGGACGTTTGCGGATCAGGCTGACCTGAATCGGGCCGGTCTTGATCGGATGACCCGGACGCCGGCGGCGGCACTTCGCCGGGCTGCATCAGCCGCGCCGAACCATCTTGGCGATCAGCCAGCCAGCCGCCAACGCCGCACCGAATGCAGCCACCGGATGCTTGCGGATCACGCCTTCCGCGCTGGTCCACAACTCCTTGCTCTTGTCCACCAGCACGTCGATCTCCGCGCTTGCAGCCGCCTTGGCTTCGCTGGCCGCCGCACGGGCGGCGGAGGCAACATCGTGCAATGGATCGGCGATGGCCTCCTTGCCTACCTTGAGATCATCACGCGCTGCCTGCGCAGCAGTGCTGGCAGCGCTCTTCACCGCGCTGCCGGCGGCCACGGCGGCATCCTTGAGCCGCTCCTTGGCCTCGTACAGATGTCCCACGGCTGCAGCAGCGGTATCAACCGGATCGGCCGCTGCATCCTTCCCCGACACATTCTTGGCGTTGCTGCTCATCGATGCTCTCCTCAGGTGATTCAGAGTGGAAAGGGTCTCGCAACGGCCACGCTAGCACGCCGACCTGAACGCCCCCCTCATTCCATTACCGCGAAATACGATCGCTGACCACGCACCAGCGTGAGCAGCAGCTGGGCCGGGCGCGCAGACAATCCGCGTTCGAGCGCGGCCAGATCGGACACATCGCGGCGATTGATGCCGATCACCAGATCGCCTTCGCGCAGGCCATTGGTGAAGGCGCGGCTGCCATCGGACACTTCGAGCACCAGCACGCCACTCACGCCCTGCCGGCGCAGCCGCTCAGGCAACACACCCAGTCGCGCACCGGCAAGACGTGCATCCAGTTTCGCGCCCGCCAGCTCGGTCACGCGCGGTGCCAGGCTGGCACGCACATCAAGCGCCTTGCCGTCGCGTTGCACCGCGAAAGTCACCGCCTCGCCCACCGGCAACAGCCCTTCGAGATTGGACAATTCCTGTGGATTGGCGATCGGCTTGCCATTGAGTGCGGTGATCGCATCCCCGGCGCGCAAGCCGGCCGCCGCCGCAGGTGAATCGGGTTGCACGCGCGTGACGATCACGCCGCTGGCACCACGCAGGCCAAGCGCACTGCCGATTTCCGCGGTGATGTCCTGGGTTTCGATGCCGAAGGTACCGCGCCGTACCTGTCCGGTTTCCAGCAACTGTCGCATCACGTCCAATGCCAGATCGGAGGGAATCGCGAAACCGATGCCGATGTTGCCCGCAGCGCTGCCGCCCGGATTGAAGATCGCAGTGTTGATGCCGATCAACTCGCCACGCAGATTCACCAGCGCACCACCGGAATTGCCCGGATTGATGCTGGCATCGGTCTGGATGAAATTCTGGTAGCCCAGCCCCGGCAACCCGTGCCGTCCCAGTGCCGAGACGATGCCCGAAGTCACCGTCTGCCCCAGCCCGAACGGATTGCCCACAGCCACCACGAAGTCACCCACGCGCAACGCATCCGAACCTGCCACCGGAACCGCCACCAGATCCTTGGCATCCACACGGATCACGCCGACGTCGGTGTCTTCATCGGTGCCGACGACTTCCGCCGCCAGCGTGCGGCCATCGGCCAGCAGCACCTGGATGTCATCGGCGCCGGCGATGACGTGATTGTTGGTCAGGATCAGGCCGCGCCTTGCATCCACCACCACGCCGGAACCCAGCGATTGCTTGATGCGCTCCTGCGGCGCATTCGGCAAACCGAAGAAGTGGCGGAAGAACGGATCCTCGGCAAACGGACTGCGCACCCGCACCACCGTCTTGCTGTGGATGTTGACCACCGCAGGGGTGACCTTCTCCAGCATGGGCGCAAGCGAAGGCATCGGCGTGCCATCCACATCGGCCGGCAAGGCCGCGGGCAGCGTCATCGGAAACAGCGCCAGCAGGGCGGCGCAAGCCAGATTGCGCCCGAGATTGTTCAACGACATGGAACCTCCAATGATGATGGAACACGGCATTCGACCCGCCACAGCCTGCGGATGTTCCCATCGAGCCGGGAAAAATTACCGGCCCCGCGCCCGGAAAGCGCTTGCACAAAGCCCAAATCAAGCGCAGATTTTGCAACCGTACCCAACGCCCACGACAAGGAGGGGCACGCGATGAGCAGTGGAAACGGTGTGACGGCGGCGATCTCCAGTGCAGCGGAAGCTGTCTCGGAAAAAGCACATGACCTGATGGCGGATGCGAAAACCGCCGTCGCCAACGCAACCGAGGCGGTGAAGGAAACCGCTGCCGGTGCGCGTGATGTGATCGAGAAGAAGGCCACCGAATTCAAGAAGGCGGCAACGAAAAAGGTGGCATCGGCCAAGAAGGCGGTCAGCAAGAAAGTGAGCGCTGCCAAGAAGGCCGTCGACAAGAAAGTCGCAACCGCCAAGAAAGCCGTGAAAAAGGAAACCAGCGCGGCCAAGAAGCGCGTCGACGCAGCTCGCAAAGCCACCAGCAAGAAAGTCGCCGCGACCAAGGCCACCGTGAAGAAGGCTGTGGCGAAAAAGGCACCTGCCAAGAAAGCCGCAGCGAAGGCACCTGCCAAGAAAGCTGCTCCGGTGAAAAAGGTTGCGGCCAAGAAAGCGGCGCCGAAGAAAGCTGCTCCCAAGAAAGTTGCAGCCAAGGCAGCCAAGAAAACTGCACCCAATAAAACCGTAGCCAAGAAATCTCCGGCAAAGAAGGCTGCGGTGAAGAAGGTTGCAGCCAGTAAACCGGCAGCCAAGAAGGCACCGGCCAAGAAAGCCGCAGCGAAGAAGAAGTAAGACAAGCGTGCACGCCGGCCTCCCCGCGGAGGCCGGCGCCCGCCCCCAAGATCAGTGTGATGCCGGTTGCATGGCCTGCCGACGCAATGCCCGCAGGAACAGCCACAATCCCGCCACCATCACACCCAGCGAAGCCAGCGCGATCAAACCACCCCAGAACCAGTGCGGCCCGCCGAGTTGTGCGGCGATCTGCTGGGTATCGGAAGCAAACTCGCCCGCACCCGTGACCGCGCCCCTGGAGAACAGATAGTCCACTCCCGTCAGGCTCGCCAGACACAACTGCACTGCCAGAAAACAGGTGAATGCCTGCGTCGCCACCGACGGGGCGCGCCATGCCGCCCAAGCGGCGACAACCGCGCACAGCGCTACCCAGCCGAATCCGAACCAGTTACGCACCCACCACAGCGCGGCGAATGCCAATGTCAGCGCCACCAATGCCAACGCAGCTCGCGCACTGCGTGCGTGGCGGGCAGCCATGAACAACATCAGTGCGGCCAATGGCGGACCGAAAGGGCCACCCGCCGCAATGAAAGCGCGCTGCAACCCCGCGCCCGAAATACTCGTGATCGCCACGCCCGAGCCGTCGGCATAAATCTTCAGCGCGTCGAAACCGCCACCCGTCAGCAATGCGGCAAAACCATGCCCCAGCTCATGCGCGAGCGTAGCCACCAGCAACTGCGGCCAAGCCAGCCACATCAATGCCGGCCAAAGCCGAGGCAAAAGCGCGAGAAGCATCGACACAAGCACCGCGATACCCAGCGCGATGCGGGCGTGGCGGATCGCATCAGCGCCCTTCGCCGCCCCGGGCCCATGCGTGCTCGCCGTAAGTTGGCCCGATTCATGCTTGAACATGGCTATCACTCATCGATGCGATCCAGGCCACCGCCATGATCTCTCCCATCCTCGTGGAAAAATTCGCTCTGCCGTTGCTGGACTGGGCCACCGCCATTGCTCAGGCACTGGGCCATGCGGCGCAGGGTACACTGTGCACCGATCCCGCCCCCAGCCGCGCCATCGACCCGGAGTGACGCGCTGAACCCATCAGGCTGACGCACAGCGTCACCTGTCGGCCTGACGATGACAGGCCTGCCGCTGGACCGGATCAACCCATTTCCCGTCCACCGAATCGCGATGAATCCTCCCGCAACACCTGCCGCGACCCTTGCGCGCCGCACCGTCTCCCCGCGTCCGATCGAACTGGTCGGCTTCGATGCCGACGATACGCTCTGGCACAGCGAAACCTATTTCCAGGCCGCGCACGCCGAATTCGAGCGCATCCTCTCGCCATGGCTCGACCTTGCCGACGAATGTCTGCATGCGCGTCTGCTAGCCACCGAACGCGCCAACATCAAACTGTTCGGCTACGGCGCCAAAGGCATGATGCTGTCGATGCTGGAAACGGCCATCGCGATGACCGATGCACGCATTCCCGCTGCCGATCTGGCCCGCATCCTGGCGCTCGGAAAAGACATCCTCGCCCATCCGGTGGAACTGTTGCCGGATATCCGCGCGGTGGTGGAGAACATCGCCGCCACGCACCGCATCGTGCTCATCACCAAGGGCGACCTGTTTCACCAGGAAGCCAAGATTGCCGCCTCCGGCCTGGCCGACCTCTTCACCCGCATCGAAATCGTTTCGGAAAAAGACCCTGCCGCCTACGCGCGCGTGCTGCGCGAGTGCGATGTCGCACCGGAACGCTTCGTGATGGTCGGAAACTCGCTGCGCTCAGACATCGAACCGGTGCTGGCGCTGGGTGGCTGGGGTGTGCACGTGCCCTACCCCGTCACCTGGGCCCATGAAATGGAACATGCCGTGGCCGAAAACGACCCACGCGTGCGGCGTTCCGATAATGCCGCGCGCATCCCGCACGCCATCGCCGAACTGGAAGTTGAGGCCAGCCGCCGGTTCAGCGGCGATTGACGATTGCCGCATGCAGTTGCGCCAGGATTCACCTTCAATATCCGACGCGTGCACCACGCCGATGTTGCGGCGGAATCGAGGAGAACCTGCGATGCGACCCCTTTCCCTGCTTGCCGGCGCGGCATTGGCCCTTGGCCTCTGCTTCGGCGCCTCCACCCAGGCACACGCCAGCGATGTGCGTGTGTTCGTATCGTTGGGCGATGTGATGTTCAGTGCCGGCCGGCCGTATCACCGCCACCACCACCACCCGCTTCATGTCGTTCATGCGGCCTATGGCCCGCAGTACTACTACGTCGCGCCACCGCCTCCGCCGCGTCCGTATCATCACCATAATCACCATCGTCGCCACAACCATCATTACTCGGCGTCGGCGCACCACCACGCCCACGGTTACCACTATCGCCCCGCGCCGCCGCCCCCACCGCCGCGCCCGGGCTATCACCGTCACCGCCCCGGCTACTGACGTATCCACCACCTGACGGGCCACGCATCTGACGTGGCCCGTTTTTCTTGGCAGCGATCTGATTACAGCAACGCGAACCGGATCGGTACCTCGCCTACCGCCTCGCGCTGCGGCGGTGCGAAACGCCAATGCCGCAAGATGTGGTTGCGCGCACTTCGATCCAGCTCCGCATGCCCGCTGCTGCGCACGATGCGCACTTCGCGCGGCGCGCCATCGGCGCCGACGTGGATCCGCAGCAGCACTTCACCTTGCCATCCAAGGCGCTTGGCGCGGGCTGGATAGGGCGGCTCGGGCGCATGCAGCAAGGCCAGGCTGGCGAAGTTCCCTGCCGGTGCAGTATCCGCCTCGCCCGGCACCGCCTCCGCGCCGGCATGAACATCGATGTCCACATCGGCCGGCATCACTGCATCGATCGCGAAGTTCGACTCCACCGGAGCCATCGGCAATGCGGAAGGTTGCGGCGCAACAGGCGCACGAGCACGCGGCGGTGCAACCGGCATCGGCGGTGGAGGCACAGGCGGAACAGGCACGCGGGTGATCACTTCCACCAGATCGATGGCGCGGGGCGGCGGCTTCGCCGTCAACTCGAACTCGCCTGAAGCACCGAGACTCATCAGCAGCAACGCCGCCACATGCGCAGCGATCACGAGACTCCCGGTGCCGATGCGCAACGGGGAAGGACGCGAGATTTCAAACATCGTGCCGGTCATTGCAGACTCCTTCGAGGGTGAATGGCGAAGGTGTGCAACGCGGCAGCGCAGGAG
>JAEXRB010000273.1 GCA_023438325.1 Pseudomonadota bacterium
GAGATCCATCACGCCACGGTTGCCGGTGGAACCGGTACCGCTGGCCGGATGCAGGGTGCGGGTGCCTTCCGCCTGTGCCGTTTGCAGCCCCGGCAACATGACCGCTGCCAGCGCCAGCGCCGGCGCCAGCCGCGAAGGCCAACCGCCGCGCAGGCCCATGGCAAAGCGCGATGTCGCCGCGCCCGCGAGCCGTGACAAGAAAGTCCTGTTCATCGAATTCCCCCTGTATGGGTTTGTGAAGAGTGTCACCACCCGCGCGGTGGCGATCGGGCGGATTTTAGGGCAAAGGACTTGTAACCGCCAGCAGGAATTTTCAGTAAATCATTGAGAAGAAAGGGTTTATTTCATTTGCTCATGACTTCTCACGGAAAAAATCACGTCCAGCGCGCACGAGCGTCGCCGGATCGCCGGCAGTCCGGCGGGACGCGCCGTTCGTCACCTTCGTCACCTGACCGGGCGGCGGTCGCTGCGTGCCAGATCGCCGAATGTGCCGCACTCGTGCGGGGCGGAAATGCTCTGCTGGCTCCACTCGGAGAGGCGCCTTGGATCAAACCCGGCAAATGCGCTCTCGCTCCAATCCCTCTCACAATGGCAAGAGGCTTGCAGCACAGATGCCGAGCGGGCGCCGGGGCCGCAAGCAGGCCGGGCGGCTTAGACGTTGAAGCGGAAGTGCAGAACATCGCCCTCCTGGACGATGTATTCCTTGCCTTCCAGGCGCAGGCGCCCGGCTTCCTTCGCGCCCGCCTCACCTTTGTACTTGATGAAATCGGCGTAGGAGATGGTTTCGGCGCGGATGAAGCCTTTTTCGAAATCGGTATGGATCACGGCGGCGGCCTGCGGCGCGGTGGCGCCCTTCTTCACTGTCCAGGCCCGCACTTCCTTGACGCCGGCGGTGAAATAAGTCTGAAGCCCGAGGAGTGCGTAGGCCGCGCGGATCACGCGATTCAAACCCGGCTCTTCCAGCCCCATGTCGGCCAGAAAAACGTCGCGATCGCTGTCATCGAGCTGGGAAAGCTCTTCCTCGATCGCCGCACACACCGGCACCACCTGTGCGCCTTCCTTCTCGGCACGGGCACGGACCACATCCAAGTGCGGATTGTTCGCAAACCCGTCTTCGCGCACGTTGGCGATGTACATCACCGGCTTCAGGGTCAGCAGGAACAATTCGCGCAGCAGCGTCTTTTCATCGCTGGAAAGGCCCATCGAGCGCGCCGGATGGCCCTCATCCAGGTGCCCGCGCACGCGCGCAAGCAGATCGCGGCGGAGGATGGCATCCTTGTCGCCGGCCTTGGCCGCGCGCTCATAGCGATTCAATGCCTTTTCCACCGATTCCAGATCGGCCAGCGCCAGCTCGGTGTCAATGGTCTCGATGTCGGCGATGGGATCGACTTTGTTCGCCACGTGGATCACGTCCGGGTGTTCGAAACATCGCACCACGTGCGCGATGGCATCGGTCTCGCGAATGTTGGCAAGGAACTTGTTGCCCAGTCCCTCGCCCTTGCTGGCGCCGGCGACCAGGCCCGCGATGTCGACGAATTCGACTGCGGTGGGAATGGTCTTCTGCGGCTTGACGATACCGGCCAGTTCATCAAGTCGCGGATCGGGCACCGGCACCACGCCGACGTTCGGATCGATGGTGCAGAAAGGAAAGTTCGCCGCCGCGATGCCGGCGCGGGTGAGTGCATTGAAAAGCGTGGACTTTCCGACGTTCGGAAGGCCGACGATGCCGCATTGGATGCCCATGTGTATTGAATCCGGAGGATGTGGTTCGGAATTGGGTGATGACCAGCCCTTCGGCTGTTGCAAAAGCGCTTCGGGATTGCCGATTCACAGGCGCAAGCGCCGTGCAAATCCCCAATCCCCAAACGCTATTCCTTGCTGGTGTGCAGGCGCTTCATGGCCTCGTTCAGATCGCCGGCCACCACGAGCGGCAGCACGCCGAGGGCGTCGTCGATGCCACGGAGGATGGCAGCCTCGTCACCGGATCCTGGGCGGCCCAGCACCCAAGGCGTGACTTTGTCCTTGTGGCCGGGATGGCCGATGCCGATACGCAGCCGGTGGAACTTGCCGTGACCCAAGTGCGCAGCGATGTCGCGCAGGCCGTTTTGGCCACCATGGCCGCCGTCGAACTTGAGCCGCGCAGTGCCGGGCGGAAGATCCAGTTCGTCATGGACGACGAGCATGTCTTCGGGTGCCAGCTTGAAGTAGCGCAAGGCCGCGCCTACTGACTGACCGCTGCGATTCATGAAGGTGGATGGCTTGAGCACACACACTTGTTGCCCCCCGATGTCCAGCTTGCAGGTTTCCCCGTGCAGCTTGGCATCGCTGCCGAAGCGGCCGCCATGGGCGCGCACCAGTTCGTCCACGAACCAGAAGCCGGCGTTGTGCCGAGTCTTGGCGTATTCGCCCCCCGGGTTGCCGAGTCCGGCGATGAGTCGCAAAGCGGTCATGAGTGCATTTCTCCGCCGGGCCCAAAGGCCCGGCGGAGAACGAAGCAACCGATTACTTCTTGTCGCTCTTGGCCTTGGCGGCCGGCACTTCGGCGGCCGGAGCCGCTTCTTCCGGCTCGGCCTCAGCCTTGAGCTGGCGCGCAACAACCACGGCCACGTCGTAGTCCGGGCCCAGCTTCAGCGCCGGGATTTCGATACCCTTCGGCAGCTTGAGACCGGACAGGTGGATCACGTCGCCTTCCTTCAGCTCGGCCAGATCCACTTCGATGTTCTCGGGCAGGTTGGCGGGCAGGCAGGACACTTCCAGCTCGGTCAGCTCGTGCATGATGATCACGCCAGAGGTCTTGCCGGCAGGCGAGGTGGCCTGGTTGAGGAAGTGCTGCGGCACCGAAACGCGGATCGCTTCGTTGGCCATCACGCGCTGGAAGTCCAGGTGCAGGATGCGAGCACGGGCCGGGTGGCGCTGCATGTCGCGCAGCAACACCTGCTGCACGTCGCCATTGAGGCTGAGGTTGAGGATCGAGGAGTAGAACCACTCGTTCTGCTGGGCCAGCCAGACTTCATTGTGGGAAAGCTGGATCGTCACCGGATCCAGACCGCCCCCGTAGACAATGGCCGGGACCTTGTCGGTGTGGCGCAGGCGGCGGCTCGCACCCTTCCCTGCAGCTTCGCGACGTTCGACCTTGATTGCATGTGCCATGTTGAAACTTCCTGTGTTGCAGTTGGTCCGCCTCGCGGCGGGAAGATGACTCGTCCGCGACCAGACGAGTCTTGAAAAACATGCTCCAGAGAACGTGGATCAATCCACGTACAGCGAGCTGACCGATTCACCGAACGCGATGCGGCGAATGGTTTCAGCCAGAAGCTCGGAAACGGAGAGCTGCCGGATGCGCGAGCAGGCGCGTGCGGCCTCGCTCAGTGGAATGGTGTCGGTGACCACGAGCTGATCCAGCTGCGAGCCTTCCAGATTGGTGATGGCCGGGCCGGAAAGCACCGGATGGGTGCAGTAGGCCACGACCTTGCGCGCACCATTGGCCTTCAACGCAGCGGCCGCGGCACACAACGTGCCGGCGGTATCGACGATGTCGTCGACCAGCACGCAGACCTTGTCCTGCACGTCGCCGATGATGTTCATCACGGTGGCCACGTTGGCCTTCGGGCGGCGCTTGTCGATGATGGCGAGGTCGCATTCCAGACGCTTGGCCAGCGAGCGGGCGCGGACGACGCCGCCGTGGTCGGGCGAAACGACCATCGGGTTTTCGTAATTCTGCTTCTTGATGTCTTCGAGCAGGATAGGCAGGGCGTAGATGTTATCGACCGGAATGTCGAAGAAGCCCTGAATCTG
>JAEXRB010000278.1 GCA_023438325.1 Pseudomonadota bacterium
CCTGCAGGCCGGGCACGGCCAGTTCGGCACGGATCACGCCACTCATCGCGCCGCCGATCAGGAACATGACGAACGAGAAGATGAGATAGAGGGTTCCGATGTCCTTGTGATTGGTGGACAGGAACCAGCGCTGGAAGAACGTCTGATGGTGGTCGTGGGCGTGATCGTCGTGATGCACGTCGTGACCGGTTTCGCTGTGGGTGGTTGCCATGGCTTAGCCTCTGAGCGTACTGCGGGCAATCAGCCCTGATTCGGGACAACGGGTTCGGTCTGGGCGGTGCGTTCGGCCTGCGTGTAGGTCGAACCCGGCTGCGCCGTCAGCCAGCCTTCGAATTCGGCGCGCGGCACGGCATGCACCACGATCGGCATGAAGCCGTGGTCCTTGCCGCACAACTCCGCACACTGCCCGCGATAAACGCCAGGCACGTCGATGTTGGTCCATGCCTCGTTCACGATGCCGGGGATGGCGTCCTGCTTCCAACCCAACGCGGGCACCCACCACGAGTGGATGACGTCATCGGCGGTAAGCACGAATCGAACCTTGGTATTGGTAGGCAATACAAGCGGATTGTCGACATTGAGCAAATAGCCATCCACCGACGCAGGATCAATTCCCGAGCCCAGCTTGCGCGCGGCATTGCTGGCTTCGTCCAGCCTGCTGATGAAGCTCACGCCGGTGGACTCACCCTTGTAGTTGAGGATTTCGTACTTCCACATCCACTGGTAACCGGTCACTTTGACCGTCAACTCAGATTCGGACGTGTCGTACATCTTGAACAGCGTCTTGGTGGCCGGCCAGGCCATCACCACCAGGATCAGCACCGGAATCACCGTCCAGATGACTTCTGCCGTGGTGTTGTGGCTGAAGGTGGCCGGCACCGCACCCTTGGACTTTCGGAACGCGAACATCGCATAGGCCATCGCTCCGAACACCAGAACGCCGACGACCACACAGATGCCGAGGATGAGGTTGTGCAGCCAGTAGACCTCACGCGAGACTTCCGTCACGCCGGGGCCCATGTTGAGCTGCCAAGGCTGGGGGTCGGCCCCTAGGGCCGCAGTAGCCGCCAAGAGGGCGACCAGGCCAATTGCGTTGCGTAGCGTGCGAGCTGCGATGGTCATTTTTTACCTCGGGGAAGCATCCCCTGCGTGAATCCCGTGCATCGGCACCGCACTTGCGGCACCGACATCATGTCCCCGATCCGAATCCGACCGCGCCTGCCGGCGCGACTGCCGGCATCGCCTGCTGGAAGCGGAAAATCCCCGAGATGATAGCGATGCCCCCAAACAGGGGCAAGAAGATACCTCGCGGAAGCCCGTCAGCGCTTGGCTTCAGCCTGCCCGTAGAGCGACTGCGCGCGGGCGTACAGCGCCGTCACGTCCGCTTCGTCAGCCTCGCCCTCGCCCTTTTCGTTGAGGACCAGGTCGCCCTGCTCGTTCCAGCCCACCAGCGTGGTGACCGATGCCTGCACGCGCTCCACGATCCAGGGCTTGCCGCCCTTGTAGGCGTAACGGAACTGACCTGAACCGGCCTCGCCGAAATCCACCTGCTCGCGCGCCATGCGGATCTGACCACTGTCCTCGACGAAAGCATCCCAGCCCACTGCCACGTCGGCTTCCAGACGTTCGCCATGGATGCGGCGCAACGCACCGATGTTTTCGGAGAGGGTGGCGAAATCGGCCTTGGCCTGCTCGCCCGGCGGCACATCGGCCGAAGGCTGGCCACCTCGCACCAGCGCAACCGCGAGCCCCTTGGCCGGCGCACCATGGGTCAGCACCGGCACCGGGGCCGACGTGCCGTACAGCACCAGGGTTTCCGCCTGAACCGCGACCTGAATGCCGTAACGATGATCCTGCTTGATCGCGGCCGGGTCATAGCCCAGCGCAAAGCTCAGCGGCAACACGTTCGGCGCCGGCTGGGTGGACTCGGCCACCACCACGGGCAGGCTGGCCGCATCGGTGGTATCCACCAGGCGCAACACCAACGACAGGCCGGGCGGCAGCGTGGCGAGCTTGTCGATGCTTGCCGTACCGGTGACCGCCGGGCCAGTCACAGGCTGCACCGCAGCCTGCTGTGCCTTCGCGGAAGACGACGTATCAGCCGGCGCATTGGTCTGGCCACCACAGGCGGAAAGCGCCAGGGCGGCAGCAACGGACAACGGGAGGACATTGAACTTCATGAAATTCACTCTGGAGGGTCTGCCAAGACGAGGATATGGAGGTGTTCCCGTCGGAGCGGAAACACGACGGGCGATCAACCTGCGCTCGAACCATCAAGCGTCACGATCGGTGGCGCCCTTCGGACGGGAGACAGGGCCAGCGCCCTGCCGCGACCGCGGTCGACAAGCTTAGAACAAAACCGGTTTCAGGGTCATGCGGGACTTTGGTACGTAGGGTGGCTGCGGTTCAGCGCTCCAGTCGGTAGTTGAGCGCGGCGCGATTTTCCGTGCCCGAGTCGATCTGGATGTTCCACAACCGGCTGAGCAGATACTTGAACGTCACCACCTGGCCCGATCCGAACAGCGCCACGCCGTAGCTCACATGCAGACGCGGAGACAGATGCATGCCCACGGTGAGCGCGGCACCGCCGAGGGCGCGGTTGTCGGCCACTTCCACTTCATCCAGGCCCATGCGCGCACCGAGGTTCTTGGCCAGCAGGTTGCCGCCCAGCGCGGCGGCGGCTTGCGTCAACTGCGCGCCATCGGCCTGTGAGGCCGAACGCAGCGGCCGCCCGAGCACCAGATAGGAAAGCTGTTCGGCCTGCTCCATCGCCGGATCCGACCACAGCGTCAGCTCGGGCACCAGTGCGGTACCGCGCACCTGCACCCCGACCGTGACCGCGTCGATCTTGCGTTGGGCACGGATATCCAGCGTCGGCATGTCGATGGGCGTGGAGGCCCAGGCGACATGGCCCCGCGTGATCGTCAAATCCTGTCCATAGGCTTTATATGCGCCACCCACCTCGATGGCACCGCGCGCCGTGGTGGCGCGGCCGGGGCGATCACGCACGCGCAACTTGCCGGCAAGCGTGCCCTTCAGGCCGAAGCCGTTCATGCGCACGCTTTCGCCCAGCGTCACGCTGACATCGGTATCGATGGCAAGCCCGCCGCCGGTTTGTGCCGCATCGACGATCACCACGTCCGATGATGGTGTGGTCACGCTTTCCAGCCGCTCCAGATCGATGCGCGCGAATGGCACCACCACGCTGCCACGCACCTTCAGCGCCCCCTTGCCCAATTCCAGCCGCACATCGGGCGAGGCGCGCACGTGGGCTTCGGGCACCTGCATCACGGTGAGATTTTCGCCGACGATGTTCACCTGGCCACTCGGGCCGCCTTCGGCAGCCAGATCGAAACGCCCATCAATGGCGACGCGGCCCTCACCCAACAGCAGCGAGCCGGCAAGTTGCGCTTCACGTGCATTGCTGCTGGACAGCGTGATTCGTCCCTCGCGCGGAGCAATGCCGAGCGCCGGGAGTTCAGCGGAAAAATCGACCAGATCCAGTGCGCCATCCAGTTGCGGGGCAGAACGCATGCCGCCGATGACGAGCCGTCCTTCCACGCGTCCGAGCGGATCCACGACCTGGTCGGTGAACAACTCCAGCGCCAGCAAATCCGGCAGCAGCAGATCGACCTGTCCTGCCAGCGCGCCATCGTCCTGCATCGGCGTTTCCATGGCGAGGTTGGCACGGATATGCCCGCTGTCCGAGGCCACGGCATCCAGCCGTACACGCGCTTGCGCTGGATCGAGCGCGGCATTCAATTGCACGTCGGAAACATCGAGCAAGGCACGCTCGGAGCCCGGATCGAGCTTCATGCTCATGCGCGGCAGCGTCGCGCTGGCTTCAGCGGTGATGGCGCCATTGGCGTTGCGCGCGAACGTGGCCTTGGCGGCAAGCTGGCCGGAAAGTGCGGCGGGTTGTTCCAGCACGGCGGCGAGCAGCGGATCCAGTTCGGACAAATCCAGGCCTTGCAGCTCAACTTCGCCCTCGCTGGCTGCGCCGCGCGCGCGGATGTGTGCGCACAACGAAGCCGGTGCCGCATCAAGACACATGCGCGACAGCGCAAGCGCGCCATCATTCAGCGCATAGGAAAGTTCCGCCGGCTCACGCAGTCGCCATGCGGTGCGCTCGGCCGGCTCCAAATGCAAATCGCTCACGCTGCCGCGCCACAGCTTGCCGCGCGCATCCAGCGCGCCGGAAAGGTCAAGACCGAACGCACCCAACGGGCCGCTCGCCGCCAGCAGCGCTGCATGTTGCGCGCGACTGCCTTCTGCGGAGAGCGACAACGTTTCCACGCGCTGCCCCCCGAGCATGACATCGCCGGCCTCGACGCTGATCGTGCCGCGATCCCACGCCGTGACCTCGGCGCGCAGGCGCAGGCGCTCGATGCCCTGACCTTCGACGTGAAGCTCCGCGCCATCCAATTGCGCCGACAGCACCGGCGCATCCCTGGAACCGCGCAGCGAGATACGCCCCGTGGCTTTGCCGCGCGCCTCCGGCAACAGATCACCAAGCAGCAGTGGGTCAAGTGCGAGATCGATATCCAGCGCCTCGTCCCAGCGCCCTTGCGCACGCAGGCGAGACTCGCCGAGCCGCAATGCGGCCTCGCCTGCGCCGTGACCGTCCTGATCAGCAGTGACGCGCGCCGAACCGCCCAGCGCACGCTCGCGCAGGTGGCCGGAAAGATCCTCCAGCGTCAATTCGCCGTGCGGCCCGGCGTCGCCGATGCCACCACGCAGGACGAGGCGTGCATCAATGGCACCGGGAAGATCGGGAACGAAATACGAGGGATCGAAAGCCTGCAATTGCGCATCGAGGGCCGCTTCGATCAGCGGCTCCCAAGCCAGATGACCATGCGCTTTCAGGCTGCCACCGGGAAGCTGCGCATCCACTGCGCGCAACACCAGATCGCGCGTGGAACCTTGGCCTTGCAGCGTGACACGGGCTTGATCCTCGCCGCGCATGAAGACACCGTCGAGCGTCAATGCGTATGCCTCCAGCGGGCCGGTGACGCTTGCCTGCCCATGCAGGCGCACCGGCGGCGCAGCGTCCGCGCCGGGCAGCGTGATGTCCTGCCATGCCAGCGAAAGCGCGAGGTCGGGATCGGCCCGGGAAAAGCCCACCTCGCCGCTCACCTCGACCGTGCCCTCGCGGATAGCCAAGGCCAGCGGTGCAAGGCTCAGCGTGGTGTTGCGATAGGAAAGCTGCGAGGGTGCGAGCACAAGATCCAGCGCGCCTTGGGTGAAGCGGCCGGAAATCCGCGCCTCGCCCATGTCGCCTTCGCCACGCAAGACCACCTGCATCGCCTCGCCGCTCATGCCGAGACGCTCGGGCAGAAGTTGCGGTGCATCCAGTTGCAGCGACCACGCCGGGTTCGGCAAACCGCCGCGTGCATTGAGGTGCAAGACCGTCGTTTCGCCGGTATCGGCCCGGGCTTCCAATGCGAGGTCATCGAGATCACCTCGCAGGCTCAACGACAGCGGCAGCGATGGCACGTCTTCAAGTGCAAGATTTGCGTCCAACTTCACATCGCTGGCCCAGTTGCGCGCGGTGTCGATGGCAGCCTCAAGCGTCAACCCGATGCGATCGCTGTCGAGCATGAGGCCTCGCAGGCCCAGCGCGCCGTTCACCAGCGTGGCGGCGGTGCTCAGACTGTGCAGCACGAACACGGATTCGGAGCCCTGCACCACCGCGATGTTGCGTGCCTCCAATGCATCCACACGCACGTTCACTGGCAGCACCAAATCGGGCAGGCTCCCGGGCAACTGGATTTGTTCCGGCGGCGGAGCATCATCGTCCTGGGATACCGGAAGTTCGACGCGACCATCGACCAGCAGCAGGCGGCGCACGTGGACATCGCCCGTCAGCAACGCACCGCCCGCCACGTCCAGCTCCGCACGCGCCAGCGCCACCGTCACGCCGTCGGCGGCGCAGCGCACGTCATGCAGAACCAGTCCACCGATCAGGCTGCCCTCGGCGGCACGCCAGCTCAGCGCATCGGGCGGCAGGAAGCGCCCCACCTGTGCCAACGCCACGTCGCGGCCCGATCCGGTTTTCAGCATCCACAGCAAGATCAGCGCGAGCAGCAGCGGCAATGCCAGCACGCTGACTGCCAGCCAGCGCCGGATACGCCGACGACGTGGCGCAACAGGTGTTGTCGCGGCTTCGGCAACGCGACTCACAGGTCAGGCCCGATGTTGATGTGAAGCCCGAAGCGATCCTGCGAATCGAAGCCATGCGCCACGTCCACCCGCACCACGCCGACCGGCGAGCGCCAGCGCAGGCCCAGCCCCGCGCCCACGGACGCCCCCTCGTTGACATCATTGAAGGCATTGCCGGCATCCACGAACACCGCAGCACCCCAGTCGCGACTGAACATGCGTTCGTACTCGGCGCTGCCGACGAGCAGGTTCTTGCCGCCCGTGGGCGTGCCGAGCACGCGCGGGCCGACTTCCTGATAGCCGTAGCCACGAATGCTGCGATCACCGCCGGCGAAGAAACGCAGCGACGGCGGCAACTGTTCGAACTGCGTGGTGAAAGTACGCCCCATCTGCCCGCGAAACAGGAAGCGATTGTTCGCTCCGGCGCTGCGGATCAGTTTGGCATCGAGCAGGAACTGCCCGAAGCTGGCGTCCGAGCCGAGCGCCGAGGCGCCGACCTTGAACTCGCCACGCAAAGAGAACCCGCGTGTGGGATACATCGGATCGTCCGACACCACTCGCTGGGCCGAAATCGCAGGATAGATCAAGCGCGACTCGCCGACCTGCAAAGTGCCCTCGTTGCGCGCCTGCGTACCGCCGATCTCGAAATCCTCCAGGCGCGCGTGCATTGCGACGCCGAGATTCCAACCGCGATACATGCCGCTGCGCGAGGCCACCAGTTCGGTGATGCGGGTCTTGAGCACATCGCTCTCCTCATCGCGCCGGTTCACGCCGAAGGCAAACCAACCCTCGGCCCACGCAAATGCCGGAATGCGGTATTCGGCCCCCAGACTCTTGCGCCGCTGCGCCCAGTCCAGATGCGAGGCGAATTTGTGGCCGCGATCATTGACCCAGCGCCGCTCCAGCCCGAGCTGCACGCCCGCGCCGGAATCGGTGCCGAAACTCAAGCCGGCGGTGTAGACGCTGCGCTTTCCGGGTGTCAGCGAAATCGCGATCGGCACCTCGTCACCTTCGGCGTTTTCGGTGTCCGGGCGCACATCCACATAACCGAAATAATCCAGATCGGTCAGCCGCTGGTGCAGCTTGAGCAATTCGTCCTGTTCGTAAGCTGCTCCGCGCGTGTAGGGCACGGTCTTGTGCAGCAGTGACTCGCGGACGTGCGAGCCTTCGAACCGGGTGTCGCCGAAACGATAGCGCACGCCACTGGTCCAGCCCAGATCGATTTTCGCCTCGCCCAGTTGGCGCGATACATCCACCCGATGTTGGGTCATGTCCGCATCGAAATAACCACGTGCCAGCAATGATCGCTGGATCGCCAGCTTGCCGGCCTCGTAGCGGCGGTGATCCATCACCTCGTCTTCACGCGGCCCGAAAGCCGCCAGCACCTTGCCGATGGCGGCATCGTCCTTCGCCACGCCTTCGATGGCGATACGCAGTTCACGCACCGTCACCGGAGCGCCCGGATCGATGATCAGCAGCACATCGGGAACCTGATTGCGCCGCTCGATCCGGGTCTGCACCGTCGATGCGTAATAGCCATAGGGCTGGAGTGCCTTGTCCACTTCCTCTGGCACACGCCGCAGCAGATAGGACAGACGTGCCTCGCTCAGCGTCTTCTGCTCGTCCTCGTCCAGGCGCATCAACGACAACGACTTGCGCACGTTGTCCAGCGCCTCGTCCTCGATCCCCTGCACCTGCACCGATCCCAGACCTTGTGCGCCGGCCCATGCCGGCAGCAGCAGAAACAACGCGGCGGCAGTGATGTGCGGGCAATGCAAGACAAAACTCCATGGTCGGGGCAGCAGCGCGACAGCATAACGGCAGCTCGCCCTGCTACTGGCTGTCTGAACATGAACGCCTGTCGACAGGCCGATACCGCGGCAACCCCATCCTACCCCGTGCCGCGTTGCAGCCCGCACCTTCCAAGGAGGCGTCGTCATGATCCGCATCGCGCTGTTTCTGCTTTTCGTCCTGCCCGCACTTGCACTCTCCGTACCGGCCGCCGCGCACGCCAAGCACGCGCCAAAGGCGTTGGTCGAACTTTCCGTCATCGATCGCGACAGCGCCGTGACGCTTCCCGTGCATACCCACGACGGCCAGCGCTACATCGAAGGCCAACCCGGACGGCGCTATGCCGTGCGCCTGACCAATCGCACCGGCGCACGCGTGTTGGCCGTGCTCAGCGTGGACGGCATCAATGCCGTCAGCGGCCAGACGGCCGACCCGTCTCAGGCCGGCTATGTGCTCGGCCCATACCAATCCACCGACATCACCGGTTGGCGCAAGAGCCTTGAAGAGGTGGCCGCGTTCCAGTTCGCGCCGCTCACCGAAAGCTACGCGGCACGAACCGGCCGGGCTGGCAACGTCGGCGTCATCGGTATTGCGGTGTTCCAGGAGCGCCACCGCATTCCGCTGCCGCCTGCCATCACCGATGGCGCCCGGGCAGATCGGGTCGAAAGCAAGGCGCAAGGCGCATCGCGAGAATCCAGTCAGGCCATGCGCGCACCCGCCCCTGTCACCCAATCCATCGGCACCGCGCACGGCCAACGCGAATACTCCCAGGTGAATCGCACGCAGTTCGAACGCGCCAGTCGCCAACCGGCCGAAGTTGCATCACTGCGCTACGACCGGCGCGAAAATCTCATCGCACTGGGCGTCATTCCGTCCCGACCGCATGGATTCAAGCATCCCGACCCGTTCCCGGGCGGCTTCGTGCCTGATCCGTGAATGCAATGCACTCAGCGCGTGGCGAACCAGCCGCGTGGATCGACCGGGCGGCCGTTGCGGCGCAGTTCGAAGTAAAGGGCTGCGCGTGACTGGCCACCGGAACTGCCGGCACTGGCAAGCGTGTCGCCGGCATTGACCCAATCGCCCACGTCGCGGTGCAAGCTGTCGTTCTGCGCGTACAAGCTCATCCAGCCTTCGCCATGGTCGAGGATGACGATGAGCCCGTAGCCTTTCAGCCAGTCCGAAAACGCGACGCGGCCGTGCGCGACGGCTTTCACCGGCGCCCCCGCTTCGGCACCGATCAACCAGCCGTGGCTGGTGCGTCCATCGGGCAGATTGCCGCCGTAACCCACTTGCGCACGACCGGCCAGCGGCTGGAGCAAACGGCCTTTGCGCTGGGCGAAAGGTTGTGCGGCATCAAGGCGATCGGGAATGTCGGCGAAGATGTCGCGCAGGCGTTCGAGCAGGCCAGCCAGCGCCTGTTCGTCGCGCCCGAGCGCCTTGAGACGGCTGTCGGTGTCCTTGTAGCGGGTATCCAGTTCAGCCACGAGGGTGCGGCGGGTTTCACGCACGCTTTCCAGTTCGGCGATGCGCTGCGCCTGTTCGGCGCGGCTGGCATCCAGTGTTTCGCGCTGGGTGCGGACTTGCTGCACCAGTTCGGCCAGCTCGGCCAGCTCGGCCAGCAGGGTGTCGATGCGGTTCACCCGGTCGCGCTGGAAATAGCGGTGGTAGGCCATCACCCGCGCCAACGCCTCGATGCGATCCTGGGCCAGCAGCAGCTTCAATTGCTCGTGCCGACCAAGGGCATAGGCCGAGCGCAGCAGGGTAGCCAGCGCTTCGCGCTGTTTGCCGAGGCGCTGTTCCATCGCGGTGCGTTCGGCCTGCAGGCGTTGCAGCTCGGTGCCCTGCTCTTCGATGCGGGCATCGATGTCGCGCAGCGTGCGGCTTTCACGATCCACACTCTGATCGGCTTCGCGCAAAGCGCGTGCGGCATCGCCACGCTCGGCATCGAGCGTGTTGCGTACCGCTGTCAGCTCGGCGATTTGCTCGCGCACGGCAACCAGCTTGCGCTGTGCCTCGGCTTCACGCGCGGCACGATCTTCCTGCGCGGGCACGGCGAAGGCCGCGGCGAGCGCCAGCAATGCCGCCAAAACGATCGTGCATGAGCGCGTGGCGCGGCCCGGATTCATTGGCGCGAGCCGTCGGATCAGGGCAGGAACTGGACGAGATTGTGGCCGCTCATTTCCGCCGGCTGCGCAATGCCCATCAAGTGCAGCAAGGTCGGCGCGACGTCCTTGAGCGCGCCATCGTCGCGCAGGCTCGCGGCGCGTCCCAGATACACCAGAGGAACCGGGCCGGTGGTGTGTGCGGTATGGGCTTGGCCGGTACTTTGATCGCGCATCATTTCCAGATTGCCATGATCTGCGGTGAGCAGCATTTCACCGCCGACGCTGCGCAATGCGGCCACGATTTTCCCGATCGCCTCGTCGATGGCTTCGGCCGCTTTCACCGCCGCTGCCAGATTGCCGGTGTGGCCCACCATGTCGGGGTTGGCGAGGTTGCAGATGATGGCGTCGTAGCGCTGCTGCACGATGGCATCCACCAGCTTGGCCGTGACTTCCGGCGCGCTCATCTCCGGCTGCAGATCGTAGGTGGCGACATTCGGGCTGGGCACGAGGATGCGCTCCTCGCCTGGCCACAGCGCTTCGCGCCCGCCGCTGAAGAAGAAAGTAACGTGGGCGTATTTTTCCGTTTCAGCGATGCGCAACTGTGTGAGGCCGTTCGCCGCAAGCACTTCCGGCAAGGTATTGACGAGGCTTTCTGGGCCGTAGGCCACCGGCGCGGGCAAGGTCGTGTCGTACTCGGTCAGGCAGACAAAGCGCGACAATGCAATGGCACGCGGCCTGACGAACCCGGCGAAATCCGGCTGCACGAAACAGGCGCTGATTTCACGCGCCCGGTCGGCGCGGAAATTCATGAACACCACGGCATCGCCATCGTGCATCGGCTGTGCGCCAGCCAGTACGGTGGGCTGCACGAATTCGTCGGTTTCTCCGCGCGCATAGGCGGCATCGAGGGCTTCCAGGGCGCCGGATGCGTGCAGTGGCGACTGGGCTTCGGCCATGGCCCGATAGGCTTTTTCGACCCGATCCCAGCGGTTGTCGCGATCCATCGCGAAGTAGCGCCCGGATATCGTGGCGACGAAAGCGCCGGGAATGGCGGCACAGGCGGACAGCAATTTCTCCAGACTGGCACGTGCCGATTGCGGCGGTGTGTCACGACCATCGAGAAAAGCATGCACGGCGATGCGCGCGACACCCTGCCGGCGGGCCAGCTCGAGCATCGCGAAGATGTGGCTTTCATGGCTGTGCACGCCACCGGGCGAGAGCAGGCCGAAGATGTGCAACGTGCCGTTCGCGGCCTTCGCCCCGACGCAGGCGGCGGCGAGTTCCGGGTTGGCGAAGAAGCTGCCATCGGCCACTGCCACATCGATGCGGGTGAGATCCTGATACACCACGCGCCCCGCGCCCAGATTCATGTGACCCACTTCCGAATTGCCCATCTGGCCCTCCGGCAGGCCCACGCGCATCCCGGAGGTATGCACCAGCGTATGCGGGCAATCGCGCAGCAGCGCATGCCAGTGGGGCAGCCGCGCTTGAGCGATGGCATTGTCGGCAGGATCATCGCGGTGGCCCCAGCCGTCGAGGATCAGGAGCAGAACGGGCTTGGGTCGGGACACGGCGTGACTTCCGGCAGTGAAAAACCGCTGGATGATAACGGATGCTGGCAGAACGGCTGTCACGCACCGCCCGTGGCTGCGTCACAAGTGCGCGACAACCATTCCCCACAGGAGAGTCACCATGCGCAGGAGTTTTTTCGTACTTTGCCTTCTCGCCAGCCCGTTGGCACTGGCGCAACAGAACATCAGCAAGGTCAATGGCGGCGTGCGCGCCGAGGCAGGAAGCCGCTACGGCGACCTATCCACGGTCAACGGTTCGATCAAGGTGGAATCGGGCGCCAGCGTGCGCGACGTGGAAACGGTCAACGGCAGCATCAGCGTGGCCGAAAACGCCCGCGTCGGTGATACCGAAACCGTCAACGGCAGCATCGCCATCGGCGAAAACGTGGTGGTGGATGGCGATCTGGAAACCGTCAGCGGCCGCATCGATGTGGGCGCAGGTTCGCGCGTGAACGGCGCTGTCGAAGCAGTGAATGGCACCATCACGCTGACCCGCGCCGAAATTACCGGCAGCGTGGAAGGGGTCAACGGCGGCATCACGCTGAAGGGCAGTACGGTGGGCGGCAATGTGACATCGGTCAACGGCGACATCCTCATCGGGCGCGATGCCGTGGTACGCGGCGATATCGTGGTGCACAAGCCGAAGGGATTTTCGTTCGGAAAATCCGATCCGCCCAAGGTGACGATCGAAGCCGGCGCCACGGTCGAAGGGCGACTGGTGTTCAAGCGCGAGGTCACGCTGAGCGTGGATCCAGGCGCCAAGGTGGCTCATTCGGAGCCGGTGGAACGCTGAAATCGGCAGCAATGGCGCGGCGTGATCGCAGTTGGGGGAAACCTGCCTACAATGCGGGTTTCCCGTCCGGAACCTCAGGAGGTTTCCCCCATGCGACATCCACTACTGCTGGCGGCCGTGGCCTGCGCCCTGCTCTCGGGCTGTGAGCGCCCCGCCACCGAAGCCGCTGCGCCGGCGCCCGCCCCCGCTGCTCCGGAAACCACCACGGCGCCGACTGCGCACAGCTTCAGTCAGGCCATTACTGCTGAAGATTTCCTTCACCACACCACGGTGCTGGCATCCGATGAATTCGCCGGACGCGCACCCGGCACCCAAGGTGAAACCCTGACCATCGAATACCTGCGCGACTACTTCCAGTCGCTCGGGCTCAAGCCCGGCAACGGTGACAACTGGTACCAGAGCGTGCCGATGGTGGAAACCACCGCCGCACCGGCCAGTGCCAGGATCTCGGTGAAAGGCGAGTCGCTCGAATGGGCCTTCGGCTCGCAATGGGTGGCTGGCACGCGCACCGGCCAGGAGTCCATCGAAGTGGCCGACAGCCCGCTGGTGTTCGTCGGCTACGGCGTCGTGGCGCCGGAGGAAAACTGGAACGATTACGCCGGCCTTGACGTGAAAGGCAAGACGGTGGTGATGCTGATCAACGATCCCGGCTTCCATGTGGACGATCCGAACCTGTTCGGCGGCAAGCGCATGACCTACTACGGGCGCTGGACCTACAAGTTCGAGGAAGCTGCACGTCAGGGCGCCACCGCCGCCATCATCATCCACGACACGCCCGGCGCCTCCTACGGCTGGGGCGTGGTGGAGAATGGCTGGAGCGGGCCGCAATTCGATCTGCCGGCCTCGGAAGATCCCGAACCGCGCCTGCCGCTGCAAGGCTGGATCACCGGCGAAGTGGCACAAGACCTCTTCGCCCGCTCGGGCCTCTCGCTCGAAGCCATGCGCCTGGCCGCCAACAAGCCCGGATTCAAGCCCGTGCCGATGCCGGCTACCGTTTCGGCCACGATCCACAGCACGGTGAAAACGTCCGAATCCAACAACGTGCTGGCGCTTTTGCCCGGCAGCGAAAAGCCGGAAGAAGTGATCGTCTACATGGGCCACTGGGATCACCTGGGCACCAGCACCGACGCCAACGGCAACACCCAGATCTTCAACGGCGCCATCGACAACGCCACCGGCATCGCCGGCATCATGGAAATTGCCGAAGCATTCGTGCGCAGCGGCCAGCCGCCGAAGCGCTCGATCCTGTTCGCTGCTGTCACGCTGGAAGAATCCGGCCTGCTGGGCTCCAGATACTACGTCGCCCACCCCACTTTTCCGATGCGCGACACCGTGGGCGTGATCAATCTGGACGCGATGACCATCGTCGGCAAGACGCGCGACATCGTGGTGACCGGCTACGGCGCCTCCGAACTCGAAGACATCCTGCGCCCCATCGCCGATGCCCAGAACCGCGTGCTGCATGCAGAAGAGAGTGTCGCCAGCGGCTTTTATTTCCGCTCTGATCACTTCAATTTCGCCAAGGCCGGCGTGCCGGCGCTGTATGCGAAATCGGGGCTGGATCATGTGGAAAAGGGCGAGGCGCACGGTCTCGCGATTTCCCAGGAGTACGTGGCCAACCGCTACCACAAGCCCGGCGACGTGGTAGACCCGAACTGGGATCTGTCCGGCGTGGTGCAGGATCTGGAAGCCCTGTACGAGGTCGGCCGCGTGCTGGCCGATGGCGATACCTGGCCGAACTGGTACCAGAACCATCCGTTCCGCGCCCTGCGCGATGCACAGCGTGCCGAGGCGCCCTCCGCACCCTGAACCGATACCCCTGCCGTCATCATCACCGCCACGACAGGCGTGATAATGACGGCAGTACCGGATGCCGTGCATCTCCCTGCCGCCCGCCAGCCTGCGGGCGGCTTTTTTTTCGACGTCACCATGCCGATTCCACACCTGCTTCTGGCCTTGGCCATCATCGCCATCTGGGGCACGAATTTCGTCGTCATCAAGATCGGCCTGGAAGAGTTCCCTCCGCTGCTCTACGCCAGCCTGCGCTTCGCATTTTCCTGCCTGCCGTGGCTGTTCGTGGTGAAACGCCCACAGGTGCCATGGCGCCTGCTCGTGGGCACCGGGCTTTTCCTCGGCTTCGGACTATTCGGACTGTTGTTCATTGCGATGCGAGCCGACATCACGCCCGGCGTGGCATCCATCGTGGTACAGACCCAGGCGTTCTTCACCATCGCATTGGCGATGCTGTTCCTGCGCGAACGCCTGCGCATGTTCCAGATCGCAGGATTGGCGCTTTGCGTAGGCGGGTTGGTGATGCTTTTCGCGAACGTGGACGGCAGCCTCACCGTGCGCGGCCTGCTGCTCGCCCTCACCGGAGGCTTCTGCTGGGGCGTGGCCAACCTCATCGCCAAACGCGCCGGCAAAGTCGACATGCTGGGCTTCATGGTGTGGTCCAGCATGTTCGCGGTGCCACCGCTCTTGCTCGCCAGTTTCTGGATCGAAGGCACAAGCAGCATTGCAACAGCATTGATGCACGCCTCCGCGTCAGCCTGGGCCACGGCGGTATGGCAAGGCGTGGGCAACACGCTGTTCGGTTACGGTGCGTGGAACTGGTTGCTGGCGCGTCACCAAGCCACCACGGTGGCGCCGCTGTCACTGTTGGTGCCGGTGGTGGCGATGCTGTCCTCGGCACTGATACTCGATGAAGCCTTGCCCGCATGGAAGCTCGAAGCCGCTGCGCTGCTGCTGGCCGGCTTGGCCGTGATCGCGCTCTGGCCACGCTGGCGCGAACGCTTGCGACATGCCTCCTGACATCGCACTTCGCATCGCGCTTGTGTGCAGTGCAGCGTGATTGTCGCGGCATCCATCCGTAGGATGCACGCGACAACAAGATGTGGGGAGGGAGGGACCCGCTTCGTTCGCGAAGCGGGTCTTTCTTTTGGGGCTCGCAAAGTGCGCCACGCCTTCACAGCTGACATCGGCACAATCTGCAAGAAGCCCGGCCCACAGGCCCGGCAAGAGAACCTCAGTTCTCGGGCGAGAGTTCCAGCAAACTCAGCAAGGCGTCGCGCAGGCAGACGCGCAATTGCGCCAGTCGCAATTCGGCAGCGCCGCATCCCAATTGCGCCGGCTCCAGATGTTCGAGCCGGAACGCGGCCTCCGCCAACTCCGTGGCACCCAGTGCGAGTGCGGAGGAACGCAGGAAGTGCGCGGCCTGATTGATTTCGGCCAGATCGCGCCGCTCGTGCCCCAGCTCGATGCGGCTGAGCAGCGCCGGCGCATCGGCGGCGAAGAGTCGAACGAGCTTGGCCGTACTGCCCGGTTGGCTCTGGTCCAGTGTATTGAGCAAGGCGACGGCGTCTGGATGCAGGGTAGTCGGTGCGGTCATCATGGGTATCGCAACAAGCACTAGGTGCCAAGGCGGCGCGCAGCATAGCGCGATACGCAGGCAGATGCTCGCCGGGGCGTCATTCTGCGACGGGCATCAAGAGTTGTTTGCTTTGCGGTAACGTGGCCGCCCCACGCCTGAAGGAGCCGCACGATGCCGCAGACCCGCTTCCGCCTCTACGACGCCGCCGCACTGGAAGCGGTGATCGATGCGATGGCGCGCCAGATTGCCGCTCGTTTCGACGATACCCCGATGACCCTGATCGGCGTACTGCGACGTGGCGCGCCGCTGGCTGATCGGCTGCTCGCACGTCTTCGCGCGCTGCGCCCGGCGTGGTCGATCGAGCGCACGGATCTGGAAGTCAAACGCTACGGTGACGATCTGGCCTTGCTGCACGCCGATACCCGTCTCAGCGCGACGCCGGAACAGCAAGGCATGAGCTTTTCCGGTCGCCGCTTGGTGGTCGTGGATGACGTGCTCTACCAAGGCCACTCGGCCGCGCGGGTATTGGACTTCCTGCGCGACCACCACGCCAGTGAGGTGTACCTGGCGATGCTGGTGGATCGTTGCTGCGCCACCTTGCCGGTGCGCGCCGATTTCGTCGGGTTGAAGTTGCAGATCTCACCGCTGGACGTCATCGAATGCAACGTGCCGCCATTCGAAAACGAGTTCGCGGTGGATCTGCTGCGGCTGGCTTAATCGCCCAGCCGCGCTTCGATCGCGCGGATCAGTGGCAGACGCTCGGCGGCACGCGCTGCCCGCTCCGGCGACAGCGCCTTGGCCTTGACCGGCAATGCCCCCTGCGCAGCAAGCTGTGACGCCAGGCCAGCGACTCGGCCGCTGCCGTCGTCACCCAGCTTGGCCGGGCCGGCGCCTTCCTGCACGAAGGTACGACTGGCGCTGCGGAAGGCTCGCATGGGATAGGCGTCGTAATCGTAGGGATTGGCGCCCTGCGGATAGAGGGTGAACAAGCCGGAGCCATCGTTGGTGCCGATGGCGATCTCGTACAGCGCGTACCACATGTCGCCGCCATAGACGCCATCTTTGAGCACAGTCACCTGCACTCCATTCGGGAAATCGTTGCTGGGTGGCTCGTAGAAACCGTAGGCATCGTGGTTGTTCAAGGCGAAGTTGCTGCATCCGCCCACCTGCGCATCATCAGGGCGGCAACCCTCGTAGACCCAAGTGCGAAGACTGGGGTGGTTGTCGTAGGCATAGTCATCCAGCACCAACACATCGGCCGAGAACGGGAACGACGCATTGGTGTTGGAGGCAATGTCGGCCACGATCTGCCATTCACCCAGCATCTTGAGAGTGTTGCTGTTGACGCCGCCGGTATCTTCGGGCCGGTGCAGGTAGAACTCCTGACGCTCGATCGGCAGGCTGCGCCCATTGGGCCAGGTCAGCGTGGCCCGACGATTGTTGCCGGGGTCGAAATCGATGCGAAGCTGGCCATGACTTGGTTCCAGTGTCGGGCGACCATGGTATGCCGCGCCGATAGGCTGGACATTGTGGAAGCTCAGGAGGTCGGCCTGAAAGCGCACGGCGCCATTGCGGTAATCCAGCCGGCCGACCGAGGTGTACCACTTGGCGAACCCTGCCGCATCGCCGCCGTAAATCGTGACCGCCATCATGTCGTCCTGGGTTTCGATGGCATAGCCCGTCCCGGATTCCTGCGGGTTCCACCAGATGCCACCTTCCGGTTCATAGGCATGGGCCGAGGAGAAAACCCAACTTGCTGCAACGGCGAGCGAGATGATGGAGCGGCGCATGCGATACCTCATGGGGGCGTGAGTCGACATCGATACGCTAACAGCACTCACTTAATCGGCTTTGAATCAGCTGCGCTTGCGCACCCGCTTGAGCCAGCGCAGCAATGGCGCCCAGTCCTTCTGATGATCGCGCACGCTCTCGGCGTGGTAGTCGAACAGGCACCGCCCCAGACCAGCAAGCAGCACGTAGGCTTGCGTGTCGCGCAACTGGGCCACCAACTCGCAGGGCCATTGCGAAATCTGCTCCACCACCTGCTGGGAAGCCTGCGTGCGCGGCTTGAGCCGGTTGGCCACCAGCCCCACCGGCAACTTGCCGCTAGCCACGCGTGGCACATCTGCCAATGCATTGAGGAAACGTACCGCAGCTTCCATGTCCAACACCGATGGCAACACCGGCACCACGATGGCATCAGCCATGTCGAGATACGCGGAAAGATCGGCCGGCATGGCACCGGCCGGGGCATCGATCACCACGCGTTGCGCCTTGTCCGGGATGCGCTGCGCGAAGTTGCGGCGCGTGCCATCCACTGCCAGCACCTTTGTGCCTTCAATCTGGCGCTTGCCGCACCAGCTCAGCGCCGACCCTTGTGGATCGGCATCCACCAGAACCGTGCGTTTGCCATCGAGCGAATAAAAACCGGCCAAATTGGTGGAGATCGTGGTTTTGCCGACGCCGCCTTTGGCGCTGGCAACGAGGATGCGGAACATGGGGAGCACCTCCGGCAAGGTTCGGCTGCCACTGTAACGGCTCGCGCGACGATGCGGCCATTACACTGTGGCAATGGAAACAACACCCAATGTCCTTCCCTGCAATATTGCCGCAGCGCTGCCGCGCATGGCCGTCGAGCGCCCCGATGCCATTGCGATCCGCTGTCCGAACGGCGTGGATGCCGAGGGCCGGGTGCGCTACGGCATCGAACTGTCTTACCGCGCACTGGAAGATCGCAGCAATGCCATTGCCGCCGCGCTGGCACGCGCCGGCATCGTGCGCGGTACCCGCACCGCGCTGATGGTGCGGCCTTCGCCGGAACTGTTCCTGCTGATGTTCGCGCTGTTCAAGGCCGGCGCGGTGCCGGTGCTGATCGACCCCGGCATCGACAAGCGCGCACTGCGTCAGTGCCTTGATGAAGCGGCACCGGAGGCCTTCATCGGCATTCCCCTGGCGCATGCGGCGCGCGTACTGCTCGGCTGGGCGCGCAAGAGTTGTCGCATCAAGGTGACCGTCGGGCGACGCTGGTTCTGGGGCGGACACACGCTCGACGGGCTGCTTGCCGCCAACGCCGATGCACGCTTTTCCATGGCCGACACCGCACCGGACGAAGAAGCCGCGATCCTGTTCACCTCCGGCTCCACCGGTGTGCCGAAAGGCGTGGTGTATCGGCACCGGCACTTCGCCGCGCAAGTGGAAATGCTGCGCGATGCCCTCGATATCCAAGCCGGTGGCGTCGACCTGCCGACCTTTCCGCCCTTTGCGCTGTTCGATCCAGCATTAGGCATCACCAGCGTGATCCCGGACATGGATCCCACCCGCCCGGCCAAGGCTGATCCACGCAAACTGATCGATGCCATCCAGCGCTTCGGCGTCACACAGATGTTCGGCTCGCCCGCCCTGCTCGACGCCTTGAGCCGCTATGGTGCGGTACATCGCACCAAGCTGCCCACGCTCAAGCGCGTGATGTCGGCCGGTGCCCCCGTACCGCCGGCCGTGGTGGAGCGCATGGCCGCGATGCTGCCGGAGGATGCCAACATCTACACGCCCTATGGCGCAACGGAATGTCTGCCGCTGGCCATCATCGAAGGCCGCGAACTGCGCGAAACCCGGGCTGCCACCGAATCCGGCGCCGGCACCTGCATCGGCAGGGCCGTGCCACCCAACGAAGTTCGCCTGATTGCGATCAGCGACGAGGAAATTCCCGAATGGCGCGATGACTTGCAGGTTGCCCCCGGACACGTGGGCGAAATCGTCGTCGCCGGCCCCACCACCACCGACATGTATTTTGCCCGCCCGCAAGCCACCGCCGCCGCGAAAATCCGCGAAACCCTGGCTGATGGCAGCATCCGCATCCTGCATCGCATGGGCGATCTGGGGTGGCGCGACGACTCGGGGCGGCTCTGGTTCTGCGGCCGCAAAAGCCAACGCGTGGAAACAGCCGATGGCCCGCTCTACACCGAGCAAGTGGAGCCAGTGTTCAACACCCATCCACGGGTCAAGCGCAGCGCACTGATCGGCATGGGCGAGAAAGGCCGGCAAACGCCTGTCATCTGCATCGAACTGGAAGCAACCCTGCCGTCATCCGAGCGCGAGCGCATCGAGGCCGAGCTGATCAACCTCGGCCAGCGCCACCCGCGAACCCGCGCCGTGCAGCACATCCTGTTCCACCCGGGCTTTCCGGTGGATATCCGCCACAATGCCAAGATCGGGCGCGAAGCGTTGACGCGCTGGGCTGCCAAATCTTGGGAACCGCCCCTGCCGCCCCGATAATGTCCGCATGAACACTCCCGACATCCTCAAAACCGACAATCCCGACCACGGCTTCCAGTTTCCCGGCATCTTCGAGCTCTCCGCGATGGGCGCGATCGAAGCAGGCCTGGAGCGCGAACTGCCTGCATTGCTGGAAAAGGCCGGCATCACCGTGCGCAAGGACAACGTGAGCGTGCGCCCGTCCAGTGGTGGACGCTATGTTTCCGTCCGTATCGCCTTCGAAGCGAAAAACCGCGAGGAATACGATGCCGCGCACGAAGCCCTGCGCTCGCACCCGGAAGTGAAGTGGACGGTCTGATCGCCGAATCACCCGACCCGGCGCCGCTGCGCCCGGTGTTGGTGCGTGACCTTGGGGCGCAATCGTATGAAAAGGTCTGGCACGCGATGCAGGCCTTCACCGACACGCGCGGGCCGGACACCGACGACGAACTCTGGCTGGTGGAACACCTGCCGGTTTTCACCCAAGGCCAGGCCGGCAAGGCCGAACACCTGCTCGCGCCCGGTGACATCCCGGTGGTTCCCGTGGATCGCGGCGGCCAAGTGACCTATCACGGCCCCGGCCAGATCGTGGCCTATCCGATGATCGACCTGCGCCGCCTCGGCCTGGGCGTGCGCGATCTGGTCTGTCGCATCGAACAGGCCATCATCAACACACTGGACGAATGGAACATTGCAGGCGAACGCCGCGAAGGCGCGCCGGGCGTATATGTGGATGGCGCGAAGATCGCTGCACTCGGCTTGCGCGTGCGGCGCGGATGCAGCTTCCACGGGCTGGCCTTCAACATCGCAATGGATCTTTCCCCCTACCAACGCATCAATCCCTGCGGGTATCAGGGGCTGGCCATTACCCAGATGGTAGAATTGGGCGGGCCATCGCAGTTGGCGATCGTGCAGCCGGTGTTGGTGCGTGAACTCTGCCGACAACTTCGCCTCATTCCCATTTCCGCCCCCGCGCCGGAGCTTCCGGCGAGCTAGAGAATCCGCCTCATGTCTGCCGCCCCTGTTTCCGACAAGTCGATCCCGTTGATGGTGATGGGTGAAAAGCAATTGGGCGAGGACAAGATCGCGCGCAGCCCGGTCAGCTTCGACACCTCAGCTCCCGCGCTCCGCAAACCCTCTTGGATCCGCGTTCGCATCCCCACCGGCAACGCCGTGCAGCAACTCAAGGCCAAACTGCGCGAAAACGCGTTGGTGACGGTGTGCGAGGAAGCCTCCTGCCCCAACATCCATGAGTGCTTCAGCCACGGTACCGCCACCTTCATGATCCTGGGCGAAGTCTGCACGCGACGCTGCTCCTTCTGCGACGTGGCCCACGGCCGTCCCAAACCACCCGATGCCGCCGAGCCTTTGCGCCTGGCCCAGACGGTCAAGGACATGCGGCTGAAATACGTCGTGGTCACCTCCGTGGATCGTGACGACCTGCGTGACGGCGGCGCTTCGCACTTCGTGGATTGCATCAAATCCATCCGCGAGTTCAGCCCCAGCACCCGCATCGAAATCCTCACCCCGGATTTCCGCGGCAAGGGCCGCATGGAGCGCGCCCTGGAAATCCTCGCGCACGCTCCACCCGACGTGTTCAACCACAACCTGGAAACCGTCCCCAGCCGCTATCGTGACGTGCGCCCCGGCGCCGATTACGACTGGTCGCTGCGCCTGCTGAAGAACTTCAAAGCCCAGCACCCGAACGTGCCGACCAAATCCGGCATCATGCTCGGCCTGGGTGAAACCTTCGACGAAGTGGTGCAAACCCTGCGCGACCTGCGCGCCCACGATGTCGACATGATCACCATCGGCCAATACCTCCAACCCACCGCGCATCACCATCCCGTGCTCAAGTACTGGACGCCCGAGGAATACGCCGAATTCGAGCGCATCGGCATGGAAATCGGTTTCTCCCACGTGGCCTCCGGCGCCATGGTGCGATCCAGCTACCACGCAGATCGTCAGGCAATGGAAGCGGGCGTGGGTGGAATCGAGTCCAAGTGAGTGAGAAAAGGTCGAAGTGGGCGAGAAAACAGCCCAAG
>JAEXRB010000323.1 GCA_023438325.1 Pseudomonadota bacterium
TGTCTATCCACTGGTTTCGGTGTACGCCGATCGCTTCGCCACGGCTCGCGCTGCATTGATCGGTGATGCGGCGGTGGGCATGCATCCGGTTACCGCGCATGGTTTCAATCTCGGGTTGCAATCGCAGGCGCGATTGGCCGAGATGCTGCTGCAAGCCTTGCGCGAAGGGCGCGATATCGGCGCAGAGGCCGCTCTGATGCACTACAGCCGCGCTCAGCAGCGCGCAGCCTGGCCGATCTACGCGGCCACGCGACTGGTCACCCGCATCTACACCAACGAACGTCCCGGCGCGCGCATGTTGCGCACCACGGCCTTGCGCATCGCCAATCGGCTGCCGCCGTTCCGGCGCGCCATCGCGGCGCACCTGACGCAAAGTTGAGGTGTGCCACGGCAGAACAGGAAGGCGATGCGATAATCGGCGCATCGCTCCTCCGGAATTTGCCATGTCCCGCACTGATCCCCGTCACGATTCTTCCCGCAGCATTCGCGCCCCGCGTGGCAACACGCTCACATGCAGAAGCTGGCTTACCGAAGCGCCGTTCCGCATGTTGCAGAACAACCTCGATGCCGAGGTGGCCGAGCGCCCGGAGGATCTGGTGGTCTACGGCGGCATCGGTCGCGCCGCGCGCGACTGGGCCTGCTTCGATGCGATCTGCGAAACGCTGAAAACCCTGGGCGATGACGAAACCCTGCTGGTGCAATCGGGCAAGCCGGTGGGTGTGTTTCCCACGCATGTCGATGCGCCGCGCGTGCTGATCGCCAATTCCAACCTCGTGCCGCACTGGGCCACGTGGGAGCACTTCAACGAACTGGATCGAAAAGGGCTGGCGATGTACGGCCAGATGACGGCCGGTTCGTGGATCTACATCGGCTCGCAGGGCATCGTGCAGGGCACGTATGAAACCTTTGTCGAAATGGGGCGCCAGCACTACGCCGGTTCGCTCAAGGGGCGCTGGATTTTGACGGCGGGTTTGGGCGGCATGGGAGGCGCACAGCCGTTGGCGGCGTCGCTGGCGGGTGCGTGTTCGCTGACCATCGAATGTCAGCAGAAGTGCATCGATTTTCGCTTGCGCACGCGCTACGTGGACGAGCAGGCCCACGATCTGGACGATGCGCTGGCCCGGATCGAAAAGTACACACGGGCCGGTGAAGCCAAATCCATCGCCCTGCTCGGCAACGCGGCGGAAATCCTGCCCGAACTCGTGCGTCGCGGCGTGAAGCCTGACTGCGTGACCGATCAAACCTCTGCACATGATCCGGTGCACGGCTACCTGCCGATCGGCTGGAGCGTGGAGCAGTGGCTCGATGAGCAGAAGACGAATCCGGAGAAGGTGCGCGATGCGGCGAAAAAATCCATGCGCGTGCACGTGGAAGCGATGTTGGCGTTTCACGCGCAAGGCATTCCGACCGTGGATTACGGCAACAACATCCGCCAGATGGCGCAGGACGAAGGCTGCGTCAATGCCTTCGATTTCCCCGGTTTCGTGCCGGCCTACGTGCGCCCGCTGTTCTGCCGCGGCATCGGCCCATTCCGCTGGGTGGCGCTTTCCGGCGACCCGGAAGACATCTACAAGACCGATGCGAAAGTGAAGGAGCTGATTCCGGATGATCCGCATTTGCATCGCTGGCTCGACATGGCGCGCGAGCGCATCAGCTTCCAGGGCTTGCCGGCACGCATCTGCTGGGTCGGGCTGGGCTTGCGCCACAAGCTCGGATTGGCTTTCAACGAGATGGTGCGCAATGGCGAACTGAAGGCGCCCGTCGTGATCGGGCGCGACCATCTGGATTCAGGCTCGGTGGCCTCGCCCAATCGCGAAACCGAAGCCATGCGCGATGGTTCGGATGCCGTCTCCGATTGGCCGCTGCTCAATGCCATGCTCAACGTCGCCGGCGGTGCGACCTGGGTCAGCCTGCATCATGGCGGTGGCGTCGGCATGGGTTATTCGCAACACAGCGGTGTGGTGATCGTCTGCGATGGCAGCGAAGCCGCCGACAAGCGCATCGCGCGGGTGTTGTGGAACGATCCTGGCACCGGCGTGATGCGTCATGCCGATGCCGGTTACGACATCGCCATTGACTGCGCCAGGGAGCAGGGCCTGACCCTGCCGATGTTGTGCGCCGGTGCCATGGGTGCCCGCCGGTAGCGATGCCTGATACGGAGTGGGCCATGTCCGGTCGCGGACATGGTTCGCATGGTCGAGCAGGCCCGGGCCAGCGAAATGTGGCATGGCTGCATGTTGTCCGGTGTGGTGTCGATGCTCCTCGCCGTCATCGGTTTCGACGTGGTGACCGCTTCAGGTGACTGGGCATCTTCGGTGGGCTGGTACTGGCGGCGGCAGCACCTGCGCACCGAGGCAACGGCTGCACCGATGCAACGCCCCGCGCCCGCGCATCGACCTGCGCACGTCGATGTGCCCGGCCGGCAACGCGGTGCCGGAGGATCAGCGCCGTGGTGCCGGGATCGGGTCGTCGAACAGGGCGGCGTAGTGCTGCAACGCTGCATTCATCCCGGCCAGCGGCGCTGCGTCGGATGGATCGGCATGCAGTGCGCGGCTGCCATTCATGAGCTGCGCCAGAATCTGGTGCAGCGCTGCGTCCGGTTCCGCCGGCAGCTTGCAGTTGGCGAACAGGTACTGGATCGCGGCATCGATCCCGTCGGCGTGGGCGATCACCTCCGCACCGTCCAGGGCGTTGTGCTTGAGCGGTGCCAGATCGTGCATGGTGTCTCGGATGCGGGCCATGCCTTCCAGCAAGGCTGCATCCGGAGCCCAGCGCACGTGGTCGGCGGGTACCTGCCAGGCGGTGTGCTGCGTGGCATCGTGGTGGTCATTGCCGTGATGGTGCTCATGTTCGTGCTCCTGCGCGAGCGCAGGCAGCGTCAGCGCCAGTAGCACGGCCAGTGGCAGGGACAGGCGACGGATCGATTTCATTGCGGGCACCGATAGGCGGAAACGATGTCTGCACGCTAAGGCCGACGACGGCGCAGCTCCATGATCCAGATCAATTCATGACGCACCGCGGGCCATGCACGGGTTCAGTCCTTGGCCCCATCCAGCGCCGTGCGCACCGCATCGTGCGACAGTGATCCGGTCAGATGCAGCAGGCCGGCATCAAGCATGGCGGGGATGCCTTGCAGCCACTCTGGCGGCAGTGGCTCGCGGTTGTCGGCCGCAATGCCGACCCAGCCGTTGCGTCCGGCGTGCTTGGCTGCGTACAGCGCAAGATCGGCCAGTTCCACCACTTCGGACCAGTCGGCCTGATGCGGGAACGCGGTTTGGAGCGGGAACGCGGCATGGCCGAGCGAGCAACTGCGGCGCAGGCGGCGGCGATCGGGCAGTTCGAAGGCGACATTGCCTATGGCCTGCACCACGCGCGCGGCCAGCTCGGCGGCATGCCGGCGATCGGTGTGGCGGGCTACGACGAGGAACTCTTCTCCACCCCAGCGCACCAGATGGTCGGTATCGCGAAAACAGGCGCGCAGGCGTTGTGCCACCTGCATCAGTACCGCATCGCCGGCCGCATGGCCGTAGTTGTCGTTGACCTGCTTGAAGTGATCGATGTCGACCACGAAGAACAGCAAGTCAGCCTGTGCGGTGTGTTTGCCGCCGGTATCGTATTGGTTCAGGCTGCCGGCCACGTCGGCATCGATATGGCTGGCGAAGTAACGGCGATTGCGCAGCCCGGTGAGCGGGTCGGTGAGGCTGGCTTCTTCCAGTGCCAGGGATTTTTCGCGCAGCGCGGCCGATACGTCCTGCAATTCCTGCGTGCGTACCGCGACGTGGCGTTCCAGTTCGTGCTGACGGATGCGCAGCCAGCGCGTGCGCTGATGGATCACGCCGTGCACCAGGCCAGCCAGCAGCAGCAGCCCGCCCAGTTTTGCCCACCAGGTTTGCCACCAGGCCGGCTGCACATGCAGCGCAATGGCGAGGCGGCTGTCGCTCAACTGGCCGGAGCGATTGTTGGTGCGCAGTTCGAATTGGTAGTCGCCCGGGCTGAGGTTGGAGAAAGTGGCCACGCGGTAAGAGGCATCCACTTCGGTCCAGTTTTCGCTCTCGCCCAGTAGGCGGTATGCGTAACGCGTTCGCTCCGGTGCGCTGTAGTCGAGCGAGGAAAATTCTATGGATACGCCGCGCTGCCCGGGCCACAGGGTCAGGCCGTCGCGGTAGTGCGATGGCGGAACGATGCTGCCGCCGATACGCATTTCGGTGATCGCGAGCGGGGGATCGTAATCGGAGAACTGGAACTGCTCGGGCAATACCGCCAGCAGGCCTCGCGTGCCGCCGAAAAGCAACGAGCCATCGCGGGTTTGTGCGTAGGCCCTGAACCAGGCGGAGCCCAACTCCACGCCATCGGCCGCGCCGAGCGTCAGAACCTGCTTCTGAATGGGGTCGAGGACGTGCTCCTGTGTCCAGAGGCGGCCTTGGGCATCGCGCAGCAAGTTGGCGCCGAAGGGGCGCGACGGCAGGCCGTATTGCTGGCTGATGGCTTGTACATGCTCGCGTCCGTCGGCAGCCAGACGCAAGTGAAACAGGCCGGATGGGGTGTCGAACCAGACGCTGCCATCGGCATCGATCAACAGGCCGAGGACATCGGGGTTGCTGCCGCGTGCCGGATGCGCGGCAGCGATCCAGCGTGCCGGGGCATCGGGGCTGTCGAGCAACGCCAAGCCCGCATCGCCGCCGTACCAGATGCGACCGAGCGCATCGATGCCCAGCGCATTGACATCGCCATGCAGCGGCGCGTGGGTTGCATTGGGCATGCGCTCCAGGTGCGTGGCGCCGGGGCGGTGGCGCCAGAGGCCGTCTTCTGCGGCGATCCAGAGGTCGCCGCGTGGATCAGCCAACAGGCGGCGCACGCGTCCGCTTTCCATTGCGAAGGCTTGCAGCGGTGTCTTGTCGTTGGCGTGCCGGAACAGCCCGGCGTCGCTGCCGATCCATAACGCGCCATCGGCAGTTTCGGCCAATCCGGTGATGCGAACGCCGTGCAGCAGCGGTTCGCCATTGACATCGCGCAGCACGTCCAGCGGGCGCAGTTTGTCATCGAGCACGCCGATGCCGCGATCATGCGTGCCCAGCAGGATGCGACCATCGGCCAGCACCGCCACGGCGCGCACGTTGAGATTGTCGATGCCCGGCAACGAGTGGCGATCGCGCAGGCGGAAAGCGGTATTGAGCGGGTTGTGGCGTTGCACGCCGCTGCCGTAGCCACCGACCCAGAGTTGGCCGCCACGGTCGCGCAGCAGGGCGCGGATTTCACTGCTGGCCAGTGAATTGGGGTTGCCGGGTTGATGGTGCAGACGGTGCAACAGCACGCCATCGGCGATGCGGCGGATTTCCACGCCATTGGCGCGGCCTACCCAGAGCGTGGCTGCATCGGCCTGAAGCAGGGCATAGATGGCGTCATCATTGCCGGCTACATCGTCATCGATCACGGCACGCGGTGCGCTCCCATCGTTACGCATGCGCCAGAGCCGGCCATCACGGCTGCCGATCCAGATTTGATCGTCGCCGGTTTCCAGCAGCGCGGTGATGCGCGCAGCCGGAGTGCCCAGGGCGATGGGGGTGAGCGTGTTGGCATCGGGCGCGCGCCGCAGCAATCCGCGCCAACTGCCGAGCCAGAGGTTGTCCTGGCGGTCGATCAGGAGGCTTTCGATGCGGTTGTCTTGCAATCCGCTGCCGTCCTCGGTGTGGATGAGGTGTGTCGTGCCGTCGGCGCGGCGCAGGATCAGGCCCTGGTTGTCGGTGCCGGCCCAAAGTTGCCCGCGTGAATCCATGGCCAGCGCGTTGACCGAATACGACTCGGGCAGGGCCGCTTGCGTATCGACTGGCGACAGGCGATCCGTTGCCGGGTCGTAACGCGCCAGTCCGTTGAAATCGGTGCCGATCCACAGGCTGCCATCGGCATCAGCCAGCAGCGAGCGCACGAACAGCGAAGTTTCCTCGGGTGGCGTGCTCCAGCGGTTGCCATAGAGGCGGAAGCGGTATCCATCGAACCGCATCAATCCGCGAGCGGTGCCGATCCAGAGCATGCCGGTGCTGTCTTCGGCCAAGGCCGTGACGACACTGCTGGGCGGCCCGTTGGCATCGCCAGTGGTGACGAAACGTGGCGGATCGGCGGGAATTTCCTGCGCTGCCGGTGGGGCCGATTGCAACAGGAGCATGGCCGAGAGCAGGAAGATACGCAGGCGCATGCCGCGATGTTAAAGGGTTTTCATCCGATCAGGCGGTAATCGCAGGTGGGGCCGAACCCGCGTGCGCTGTTTTCCGCCCCGGTTCCGGATCAAGCGCGCCGGCGACCAGCACGCTCGGGTGATCAGATGATGACGGCGCGTGTTGCGATGGTGCCGGAGCGGCGGCTCAGTGGATGTCCAGGATCGGGGAGAAGCCACCGAAAATCATGCGTTTGCGATCGAATGGCATGGGCGGATTGTCGGGGTTGGCGGGATCCATGCGGGGGTCGGCCATGATCTTTTTCATGCCGGTGTCCCGCGTGGCTTTGTCGGGCCATTCCACCCAGGAAAATACTACGGTTTCCTCGGGTGTGGCGTGTACTGCGCGAAGGAAATCGGTGAGCTTGCCGTCAGGCACGGCGATGACAAAGCCATCGCGGTAGGACACGGCACGATTCCCGATGAGATATCGGTGTGCAGGATGCGGCAGCGTTGAAGGCCCCTTTGCCGGTTTCAGCGCCGTTTGCCGAACAGCAGCAGCGCCAGGCCGAGAGCGCCGGACGCCGCGCCGCCGATCAAATAGGCCATCGTGCCGTCGCTGTAACGCCCGGTTACGCCTTCCACCACTTTTTCGCTGAAGGAATCGCTGGATTGCAGGCCGAACCACAGCAGCACGGCACCCGTAGCCAGCAAGGCGACACCGATAATGCGTTTGGTGTTCATGAGCGAAACTCGCGCAAGCAAGAAGGACGGCGCAAGTGTACGGCTGTTTTCGGGCGTTGCCATGTTGCCCTGCAGCGCGAATGCCGGCAGGGCGAGCGGTCCTTATGCCGCCTGCGTGGGAATGTGGTTGCCGATGCGAGTGATACGGTTGTCGCCGTCCACGTACACCAGCGTGGGCTTGTGCCTGGCCATCGCGGCTTCGTCGATCACGCCATAGGCGCAGATGATCACCAGATCTCCGACATCGGCCTTGTGTGCGGCCGCGCCGTTCACCGAAATGATGCCGCTGCCTTCTTCCGCGCGGATGGCATAGGTGACGAAGCGCTCGCCGTTGTTCACGTCGTAGATGTGGATCTGCTCATACTCGCGGATGCCGCTGGCATCCAGCAGCATGCCGTCGATTGCGCAGGAGCCTTCGTAGTGCAGTTCGGCATGGGTGACGCTGGCGCGGTGGATCTTGGCCTTGAGAACGTTGAGCTGCATGGGGTGACTCCGGGAGCGCGACGAGCGAGGCGCGAAGTGTAGGAATGATGCTGCGCTGCCGCAAGAAATCATGCGGCGATCTTCAGGGTGGCATCAGAAAACGTCCGCCGACTTCGGCCGAGCGTAGCAGCCACGAAGGCGCGACATGCATCAGCCACAAACCCAGCACCGCGTGGCTGGCCGCCAAGGGCAACAGTGCGCGATGGCGTTGGCCAAGCCAGGCCCAGATGCTGCCGCCGGCCAGCGTGAACAGCATCAGCGCGAAGTTGGGGGCGTGCATCAGCGCGAACAACAGGCCGCAGGCAAGCGCGGCAGCGCGGGTGTCGGGCAACAGCAGGCGCATGCGCGGCGCGATGGCGGCGATCAGCAGCCATTGTTGCACCAGCGCCCAAAGTGGATAGCGCAGCAGGTCGAGCGCATCGTGCCGGGGCCGGAGCTCGTGTGGCAGCCATGTCAACGGCGCGGTGAAGAGCATGGCCAAAGCGGTGAACGTCAGCACGCTTCTCCAGGCAGCGGCGTTGCCACGCCAGTGCCAGTCATGTGATGGCGGTGGCAGCAGGGCCAGTGCAGACAGGCACATCATCAGCGTCATGCTGGCCTGCAAGGGGGGGTCGCGGGCGGGCCAGCCGGCCAGCAACAACACGAGCGCGCCGCCGAGGGGCATCAGCAGTTCCAGCAGCGCACGCGTGCGCGAGACCGAAGTACGGCGCGCAACGCGGCATGCCAGCGCGAACAGCACCAGTGGCAACAAGCCGAGCGTGACCGTGCGCAGGAGCGTGTCGGACGCGCCCCGCAGCCGTGGTGCAAGCCATTGCGCGGTCACTCCAAAAACGCCACCGGCTTCGATCGCCACGGCAGGCGCGCGCAGGGTTGACGCATCACGGTAGGCGAGCAGGCTTTCCGGCGTGTTGAACGCGGGCGCGGTACAGCGGTGTCCGGAGCAGGGCGAGGTGCTGTCGCAAGGTCTGGCAAGCAGCGCGAGGTGGTGCAGTTCCACGCGGCTTCCGGGAGTTGATTGGATGCGAAGTTGCAGTGCGGGTGCGGTGGATGCTGGCAGCGGGGCAAGTGTCATCCCCCGTTCGTGGGTGCCGGCAGCGGCGCTGATGTGTGCCCATTCGATGTGCTGGCCTGGCAGTGCGGGCAAAAGGGTCAGCTCGAACGGCGCGCTGGCGGAAAGCCGGATGCGGGCGCGATCCACCGATGTCAGGTCGATGGGATTGCCATGCAAGGCCAGCGACAGCCCGGCCACGCCATCGTCACCGAGTGCGATGGACAGGTGATTGCCTTGATGCTGTGCGGAATCAAGGCCATGACTGCCGGATCGGATGACGCTGGCGGCGCGGGAAAAGTCCCAGCGCCACGGGGATACGCCCTGTGCCCAGTCGCTTTCGCGTTGATTGGCTTCGTGCGCCAGCCAGGTGGCCACGGTGAGTT
>JAEXRB010000326.1 GCA_023438325.1 Pseudomonadota bacterium
GCCCTGGGCTATCAACTACGCCTTGGCTCGCCCTGGTTCGACTTCTTCGGCACGCCGGTCTATCACCCCTGGCGGCTGTTCGAGTGGTGGTTCTTCTTCGATGCCTACGCACCGCAGGTCTTCGACATCGGCGGTGCGATCGCGGGCGGCGGCGGTCTTGTGGCCGTGGTGGTCGCCATCGCCATGTCGGTATGGCGCTCACGGCAATCGCGCATGGTCACGACCTACGGTTCGGCGCGCTGGGCCGAAGCGGATGACATTCGCAAAGCCGGGCTGACGCAGCCCACCGGCGTTTTCCTCGGCAAGTATCGCAACGAGTATCTGCGCCATGAAGGCCCGGAACACGTCTTGACCTTCGCGCCCACGCGCTCGGGCAAAGGCGTCGGCCTGGTCGTTCCCACGCTGCTGTCCTGGCCCGCGTCCGCCGTCATCCACGACATCAAGGGCGAGAACTGGCAGATCACCGCGGGCTGGCGCTCGCGCTTCTCGCACTGCCTGCTGTTCAACCCGACTGATGCGAAGTCGGCGGCCTACAACCCGCTGCTGGAAGTCCGGCGCGGCGCGCATGAGGTGCGCGACGTGCAGAATATCGCCGATATCCTGGTCGATCCCGAAGGCGCGCTGGAGAAGCGCAACCACTGGGAGAAGACTTCGCACGCGCTGCTGGTCGGGGCCATCCTGCATGTGCTCTACGCGGGCGAGGACAAGACGCTGCGCGGCGTCGCCAACTTCCTGTCCGACCCGGCCAGCCCGTTCGAGCTGACCTTGCACCGGATGATGACGACCAAGCACCTGGGCGACGTGCCGCACCCGGTTGTCGCGTCCGCCGCCCGCGAAGTGCTCAACAAGTCGGACAACGAACGCTCGGGCGTGTTGAGTACCGCCATGTCGTTCCTCGGCCTCTACCGCGACCCCACGGTGGCCGAAGTCACGTCGCGCTGTGACTGGCGCATCGCCGACCTGATCGCATCCAGGCATCCCGTCTCGCTGTATCTCGTAGTGCCGCCTTCGGACATCAGCCGCACCAAGCCGCTCATTCGCCTGATCCTCAACCAGATCGGCCGGCGGCTCACCGAATCGCTCGACGGCAGCGACGGCATCGCCCGCCGCCACAAGCTGCTGCTGATGCTCGACGAGTTTCCGGCGCTGGGCAGGCTCGATTTCTTCGAGACGGCGCTGGCGTTCATGGCCGGCTACGGCATCCGCAGCTTCCTGATCGCGCAGTCGCTCAACCAGATCGACAAAGCCTACGGCCAGAACCACTCCATCCTCGACAACTGCCATGTCCGCGTGACGTTTGCGATCAACGACGAACGCACGGCCAAGCGGATCTCCGAGACGCTGGGCACCGCCACAGAACTGCGTGCGCAGCGCAACTACGCCGGCCACCGGCTCGCGCCGTGGCTGGGCCACCTGATGGTGTCGCGGCAGGAGACGGCTCGCCCGCTGCTGACGCCGGGCGAAGTGATGCAGCTTCCGCCCGACGAGGCCGTGGTGATGGTGTCCAGCGTGGCGCCGATCAAGGCGAACAAGCTGCGCTACTACGCCGACGCCAATTTCAAGCGGCGCGTGCTGCCGCCGCCGGCGCTCGCGGCCGGGCAGTACGCCGATGCGCCGCCTGCGCGCCCTGACGACTGGAGCGGTCTGGCGATCCCCGCCGTACCCACCGCACCGGCCACCGCAGCCGCCGATGGCCTCGGCGGCACCGACGACGGCGGCCCGCGCCGCCAGCCCGAGCTATCCGAAGTCGCCGAATACAGCCCCGAGGCGCCGCCCGCAGGCAACGACCTGGCGCTGCTCGATGACGACGACGACCTGCCGCTGCCGCTTCCCGGCCAGCTCGACCCGGCCATGCAGCGCACGGCCCGGCTGGCATCGCTGAATCCCAACGACGGAATCGAACTATGAGCCAGCACCGCCTCAACCTGTTCATCCAGCCCGAGCATGCCAAGCGCCTCGAAGAACTGGCCGCCAAGAAAGGCGTCTCGAAGTCCAGCATCGTTGCCGCCGCCTTGGCGTCCTGGCTGTCGCCGGATGCCGGCGACCAGCGCGAGGCGGCGATTGCCAAGCGTCTCGATCGTTTGTCGCGGCAGGTCGAGCGCCTGGAGCGCGACCAGAACATCGAAATCGAGACGCTCGCGCTGTTCATCCGCTACTTCCTGACCGTCAGCACGCCGATTCCCGAAGCCCATCAGGACGCGGCCCGCGCGCAGGGCAAGGCGCGCTTCGAGCAATTCGTGGAACAGCTTGGCCGCCACCTGCTGCGCGGCCGCAGCCTGGTGCGCGACGTAGTGGAAGAACTGCACCCTGACCCGGTGCGGATGGAGGACGCGGCGGCGCTGGCCGAGGCGCGGGAGCGTGCTTCATGAGCGCCGCACCGAAGACATCCACCGCTGCCGCTCTGGATCGCCGCATCCAGATGCTGCGCACGGCAATGGGGCCGCTGATCGCCACTGCGCTGGAAGACCCGGACGTGGTGGAAATCATGCTCAACCCCGACCGCACCCTATGGGTGGATCGGCTGTCGTCGGGCCGCACGCCGCTGGGCGTCGAACTGCCGGAGGCCGATGGCGAACGCATCATCCGCCTGGTCGCGGCCCACGTCGGCGCGGAAGTGCACCGCGGCCAGCCGCTGCTGCCCGCCGAGTTGCCGGAAACCGGCGAACGCTTCGAAGGCATTCTGCCGCCGGCCGCGCCCGGCCCGGCCTTCGCGCTGCGCAAGCGGGCCGTGAACATCATCGGCCTGGATCGCTATGTGGCCGATGGCGTCCTGTCCGCGCCACAGGCCGAGTTCCTGCGTCGCGCGGTGCGCGAGCGGCAGAACGTCCTGATCGCGGGCGGCACCAGTACGGGCAAGACCACGCTCGCTAATGCTTTGTTGGCCGAGATCGCCGCCACCGGCGACCGCGTGCTGGTGCTCGAAGACACCATCGAACTGCAATGCGCGGCCCGCGACCACGTGCCGCTGCGCACGCGCGCCGGCGTCGTGTCGATGCAGGAACTGGTGCGCGCCACGATGCGCCTGCGCCCTGACCGCGTGATCGTCGGCGAGGTACGCGGCGGCGAAGCCCTCGACTTGGTGAAGGTGTGGGGCACCGGCCATCCGGGCGGCATCGCCACCATCCACGCCGGTTCCGCGCTGGGCGCGCTGCTGCGCCGGGAACAGTTGATTCTCGAAGTGGCGGTGAACCCGCCTCGTGCGCTGATCGCCGAGGCGGTCAACGTCGTGATCCACATCGCCGGGCGTGGCCGCAAGCGCCGCGTCGAGAGCATCGCCCGCGTCGTCGGCTTCGACGCCGCCGGCTACCAACTGGCGGACGCGCTGGAAACGCCGTTTCCCGAGCTGCCGCCGGTTTCTTCCCCGTCGCTTGACCAACTTGGAGAACTGCCATGACGCAGATGCACGTTCCTGCTTTCCGCTTTTCCGTAAATCCAGCTTCGGTCTTCACGCGCTTGCGGCGCCTGGCTGCACCGGCGCATCACGCCCTGCTGCTGGCCGGCGTCATGCTGATGACGGCGGGGACCGCGAAGGCCGCCGGTTCCTCGATGCCGTGGGAAGGGCCGCTGCAATCCATCCTGGAGTCGATCCAGGGGCCGGTCGCGCGCATCGTGGCCGTCATCATCATCATCGCGACCGGCCTCGCGCTGGCCTTCGGCGACACGTCGGGGGGCTTTCGCAAGCTGATCCAGATCGTGTTCGGTCTGTCCATCGCGTTCGCCGCTTCCTCGTTCTTCCTGTCGTTCTTTTCGTTCTCCGGCGGGGCGGTCGTATGAGTGCCGCCGATGAAGGCAGGCCGGGCTTCGAGGTGCCGCTGCATCGTTCGCTGACCGAGCCGATTCTGCTGGGCGGCGCACCGCGTACCGTGGCGATCGCCAACGGCACGCTGGCTGCTGCCGTCGGGCTGGGCCTGCAACTGTGGATTCCCGGCGTCGTGCTCTGGATCGTCGGCCACTCGCTGGCCGTGTGGGGCGCGCGTGTCGATCCGCAGTTCATGCAGGTCTTCGCCCGGCACATCAAGCACAAGCC
>JAEXRB010000334.1 GCA_023438325.1 Pseudomonadota bacterium
CGGCTCCGTCCTCGCCGAAGCCGGTCGGCGCGCCCATGTTGGCCCACGTCTTGGCCATCGCCCATGTGCCGGCATTTTCCGTGGCGGCAAACACCTTTCCACCCATGCCGTAGTCAGCGAAGAACAGCACGCCATCCAGGCCGCTGTAGGGCCCGCGATAACGGTAACCGCCCGTGATCGAAATACCGACGCTGCGGCCATAGGTCAGGATCGGGTCGGTGCGCCCCGCCAGCGTGCACAGCGTCGACGTGCTTCCGCGAGCGTGGAAGCCTTCGCAAACCTTCCAGCCGAAATTGAGCCCCTTGGCCGAACCGGGCACCAAGTCCATTTCCTCCCAGTCGCTCTGACCCACATCGCCGATGATCAGATCGTGGTTGTCGCGGTCGAAACTGAAACGCCACGGATTGCGCAGCCCGTAGTGATAGATCTCATCGCAGGCACTGGCGTTACTACCCGTGTCGCCGGCGAACGGGTTGTCGACCGGAATGCCGTAGGTACGCAATGAGGCATCCGCGCCACACAGATCCGCACCTGCCGGCGTGCTGGTGCTATCGACATCGATGCGCAGCATCTTGCCCAGGAGGGCAAGAGAATCGGCATTGCCCTTCGGCACACCAGCCGGCGGCGTGCCGGTGAACGTGCCGCTTGCAGCGCAGGTACTGATGCCTGAAGGAACCAGCGCCTGGCCGGCATTGCAGGGATCATTTCCACTGCCGCCATCGCCCATGCCGATGTAGAGATAGCCATCCGGGCCAAAGTGGATATCGCCACCGTTGTGGTTGGAATAGGGTTGATAAACCCGCAGGATCACCCGCCCGCTGGATGCATCGGCGACATTGGGGTTGGCGATGGATGCCTTGTATTCGGCCACCACGGTATTGCCGCTGCCATCGGTGTAGTTCACGTAGAACTGTCGATTCGTCGCGAACTGCGGGTGGAAGGCCAACCCCAGCAAGCCGCGCTCTCCACTGTTGCTCAGGTTCAACGGCGGTGCCGTGCCGCCCGAACCCATGTTCAGGAACGGCGTGACCCGCAAGGTGCCGTCCGCATCGACCACACGGATCTGTCCGCCCTGTGTGGCCAGAAAGATCCTTCCGCTGCCATCACCGGCATGGCGGATCGCCAACACGCCGCTGACGCCAGTCACAAAGGGTTCGAACGTCACTTCGTCCAGGTTTGGCCCGCCGGCAGGGGCGAGCATCGGCAATCCAGCCAGACCTGCGGCCAGGCAAAGGGGCAGCAATCGATTCATCGGGAGCGTTATCCGTTCGTTGTCGGACGCATCGGCTTGTCTGCCGAGAACGCCCCGCCATCCCCTGCCAGCGTTTTATACCCCAAATGGGTTACGCAGGTCCGGATAACTTCAACGCAATCAACGCCGAAGTGTCGGCATCGCCATGCCCTTCATTCACCAGCACGGCATAGTCGGACAGGGCCTGAGCCACCGTCGGATGGGCGATGCCGGCCGCTTGTGCGGTGGCCTGCACGATGCGCAGGTCCTTGAGCATGTGTGCGCATTTGAAGCCGGGCACGAACTCGCCACGCAGCATGGTCGCGCCGCGCTTGTCCAGAAACCAGTTCGCCGCCGCACCCGAACCAAGTGTCGGCAGCAGGGTGTCAGCATCCAGACCGAGTTTGGCGCCGAGGGCGAGGGCTTCGCACACCGCTTCGTTGATGCCGGCCACCATCACCTGATTCACCGCCTTGGTGGCCTGACCGGCACCGATGCCGCCCATCAGGGAAATGCGTGCGCCATAACATTCCAGTGCCGGGCGCACTTTTTCCAGCGTGGCCGCATCGCCGCCGCACATGATCGAGAGCCGCCCGTTGCGTGCGCCTTCCACGCCGCCGGAAACCGGCGCGTCGATGAAGCCGATGCCGTGTTCGGCCAGCGATGCCGCTGCCGCAAGAGCGGTATCGCGGGCAATGGTGGAGTGATCTACCACGACACTGCCAGGTGCCAGCACGCCGGCCAGTGCGCGCACGTTGTCGAGCACATCGGCATCGGCGGAAACACACAGGAACACCGCATCGCAGCCGGCGTAGTCGCGCGCCGACTGTGCGGCCTTGATGCCCAACGCGCTCGCCAATGCCTCGGCCTTGGCGAAGGTGCGATTGCCTGCCATGGCGAGCAGGCCGCGGGCCGCCAGATGGCCCGCCATCGGTGCGCCCATGGCACCCAGACCGATGAATCCGCAAACAAGAGAAATGCTCATGTCCAATGCCCCGTGCAGCGCGTGATTCAGGCCAGCGGCTCGTCGGCCAGATAGGTGTAGCCGGTCAGGCCGGTTTCCAGTGCCGCGGAAAGGCGTTCGGCCTCGTCAGCCGGCAACGCGGCGGCACCGACCATTTCGGCATAGCGCGCACGCAGTTGCGAAAGGTCGTAACCGACGTAGTCGAGCATCACGTCGGAGGTATCACCCCGGCGGGTGCGCTCGAACTGGTAGCCCTGTGCATCCAGCCGCACATTCACCGCATCGGTGTCGCCGAACAGGTTGTGGATGTCGCCGAGCGTGTCCTGATAGGCGCCGACCATGAAAAACCCGAGGCGATAACTCTCGCCCGGCAGCGGCGCATGCAAGGCCATCGAGGTATCCAGATCGCCATCATCGACGTACTGATCGATGCGGCCATCCGAATCGCAAGTGAGATCGGCGATCACGCCGCGCCGCGTCGGTACCTCATCCAGACGTGCGATCGGCATGATCGGAAACACCTGATCGA
>JAEXRB010000024.1 GCA_023438325.1 Pseudomonadota bacterium
TTGTAGCGATCCACGAAATCCCGATCCATGTCCAGCACGTAGGGGAAGCCGCCGGTGAAGCCGGCACCGAAGTTGACGCCGGTGCGACCCAGTACCGTGACCACGCCGCCGGTCATGTACTCGCAGCAATGATCGCCGGCACCTTCGATCACGGCAGTGGCGCCGGAGTTGCGCACCGCGAAACGTTCGCCGGCGCGGCCTGCGGCATAGAGTTGGCCGCCCGTGGCGCCGTACAGGCAGGTATTGCCCATGATCGGAGTGTCGCGCGCCACGTAGCCTGCGTTCTGCGGCGGGCGCAACACCAGTTGGCCGCCGGCCATGCCTTTGCCGACATAGTCATTGGCATCGCCTTCCAGTCGCAGGTTCAGGCCGGCGACGTTGAAGGCGCCGAAGCTCTGGCCTGCGATGCCGGAAAGGTGCAGCGTGATCGGCGTTTCCGCCATGCCGCTGTCACCATGATGCCGGGCGATTTCGCCCGAAAGCGCGGTGCCGATGGCGCGGTCGAAATTGCGCAGCGCGAAGTGGTACTCGCCACCGGATTTGCGTGCGATGGCATCGCGCAGCTCGTGCAGCATGCGTTTGGCCAGCGCGGCCTCGTCGTGCGGATGGTTCTGCGCCTGGGTGCAGAAACGTGGCGCATCGGCTGGCGCGCCGCCATCGGCCAGCAGCGGGGAAAGGTCGAGCCCGCGTTGCTTGGCGGTGCTGCCTTCCAGAAGGGTGAGGTAGTCGGTGCGCCCGATCAGATCTTCGAGCCGGCGCACGCCGAGTGCGGCCATCCATTCGCGGGTTTCCTGCACCACGAAGCGGAAATAGTTCATCACCATCTCGGGCAGGCCGATGAAGTGTTGTTCGCGCAGGCGCTTGTCCTGCGTGGCGACGCCGGTGGCGCAGTTGTTGAGATGGCAGATGCGCAGGTACTTGCAGCCCAGCGCCACCATCGGCGCAGTGCCGAAGCCGAAACTTTCCGCGCCCAGGATGGCAGCCTTGATCACGTCCAGGCCGGTCTTGAGGCCGCCATCGGTTTGCAGCCGCACCTTGTGGCGCAGCGCGTTGGCGCGCAGGGCTTGCTGCGCTTCGGCCACACCCAGTTCCCACGGTGTGCCGGCGTATTTGATCGAGGACATCGGCGAAGCCCCGGTGCCGCCGTCGTAACCGGAAATGGTGATGAGATCGGCATGTGCCTTCACCACGCCGGCGGCAATCGTGCCCACGCCCGCATGGCTGACGAGCTTCACGCTGACCAGCGCGGTGGGGTTGATCTGCTTGAGATCGAAGATCAGTTCGGCGAGGTCTTCGATCGAGTAGATGTCGTGATGCGGTGGCGGCGAGATCAGGCCGATGCCAGGCTTGGCGTAGCGCAGGCGGGCTATCAGTTCGTTGACCTTGTGGCCGGGCAACTGGCCGCCTTCGCCGGGTTTTGCGCCTTGCGCAATCTTGATTTGAAGCACCTCCGCGCTGACCAGATATTCCGGCGTGACGCCGAAGCGCCCCGACGCCACCTGCTTGATCTTGCTGCGTTTCTCGGTGCCGTAGCGCGCCGGGTCTTCGCCGCCTTCGCCGGAGTTGCTGCGGCAACCGAGGCGGTTCATCGCGATGGCGAGGGCTTCGTGTGCTTCAGGCGACAGTGCGCCGAGCGAGATGCCGGCCGAATCGAAACGCGGCAGTAGCGTTTCGGCTGATTCCACCTCGTCCAGCGGAATCGGCGTGCGCTTGGGGTCCAGCGCCAGCAGATCGCGCAGCGTGGTGATCGGGCGCAGATTCACGTGATCGGCGAATACTTTGTAATCGGCGTAATCGCCGCTGCGCACGGCGCGTTGCAGGCTGCCGATCACATCCGGGTTGTAGGCGTGGTATTCGCCGCCGTGGACGAATTTCAGCAGGCCGCCGGGCGAGAGCGGTGCGCTTTCGTCCCAGCTTTCGCCGGCCTGGGTTTCCACTTCCTGTTGCAGTGCGGCCCAGCTTGCGCCGCCGATGCGCGATGGCGTGCCGGGGAAGCACAGATCCACGATATCCCGATCCAGCCCGACGATCTCGAACAGGCCCGCGCCGCGATAGCTGCCGATGGTCGAGATGCCCATCTTGGACATGATCTTGTACAGCCCCTTGCAGATGCCGCGGCGGTAACTGCGGCCTATCTGCGCCGGTTCGCTGCCGCGCTTGGCCGACATGATGCCGCTGCGGGAAAGATCGAACAGGGTTTGATAGGCCAGATACGGAAACACGGCGGTGGCGCCGAAGCCGATCAGGCAGGCGAAGTGGTGTGGATCGCGTGCTGTGGCGGTTTCGATGATGAGGTTGCAGTCGCAGCGGATGCCGGCGTGCACGAGGCGGTCGTGGATCGCGCCGGTGGCCATCAATGGATGCACGAAATTCAATCCGCGCTGCGGCTCGAAATCGCTCAGGATCAGGATCACCGCGCCTTCGCGTACTGCCGCCTCGGCCTCGTCGCACAAGCGCACCACGGCGTCGCGCATGGATTCGCTGGCAGGGTTGTAGAACAGCTTGAGCGTGGCGTGGGCCTCGCGGAACTCGTCCATCGCCAGGATCTGGCGCAGCTTGCGTTGCGACAGCACCGGCGAGTTGATGATGACCTGATGCGCGCTTTCCGGATTCAGTTCGAACGGGTTGCCTTCGCGGCCTATCGGCGTGGTCAGGCTCATCACGATGGATTCGCGCAAAGGGTCGATCGGCGGATTGGTGACTTGCGCGAAGGCCTGGCGGAAGTAGTCGTAAAGCGAGCGGTGTTGTTGCGACAACACCGCCATCGGGGTGTCGTCGCCCATCGAGCCGGTGGCTTCCTGCTCGGTTTCGGCCAGCACGCGCAGCACCGATTCGCGTTCCTCGCGCGAGAGGTTGAACAGTTTCTGGTAACGCTTGAGTGTGGCCGGATCCATCGGCTCGGCCGCGAGCGTGGGATCGATCAAATCCTGTTCGACGAACTTCAACCCGCGCTTCAGCCAGCGCTTGAACGGCGCACGGTGCTTGTTGATGTCGTCGATCTGTTGGCTGTCGAGCATTTCACCGCTGTAAAGATCGACGGCGATCATCTCGCCGGGGCCGAGCTTGCCCTTGGCGACGATGTTTTCCGTGGGGCAATCCCAGACGCCGACTTCCGAAGCCACGGTGAGGTGGCGATCCTTGGTCAGCATCCAGCGCGCCGGGCGCAGGCCGTTGCGATCGAGCGTGCAGGCAGCGTAGCGCCCGTCGCACATCACGATGCCGGCCGGGCCGTCCCACGGATCGCAGTTGAGGCCGAAGTATTGATAGAACGCGGCCAGGTCGGCGTCGACGTTTTCCAGTACCGATGTGGCCGGCGGCACCAGGATGCGCATCGCACACAGCAGATCCATGCCGCCGGCGAGCAGCACTTCGAGCATGTTGTCCATGCTCTGCGAGTCAGAGCCCTGCATCGAGACCGGTGGAGTGAGTTCGCGCAGGTCGATGGCCGGGCTGTGCCACTTGGCGCCACGCGCCATGGCCCAGCGTCGGTTGCCTTCGATGGTGTTGATTTCACCGTTGTGCGCGAGCAGCCGGAAGGGTTGCGCCAGCGGCCAGCGTGGCGCGGTGTTGGTGGAAAAACGCTGGTGGAACAAGGCCACGCCGGAGGCCATGTCGGGGTGGCGCAAATCCGGGAAGAAATCGGCCAGCGCCGGAGCCAGCACCAATCCTTTGTAGCCCAGCGTCCACGGCGACAGGCTGATGACGTAGAAATCCTCAAGATCGCTCAGGCGCATTTCGCTGCGGCGGCGCGCCAGGAACAGGGCGCGGGCGAAGCTGCCCTGATTCATCGTCACCGCCGGGCACACGAAAATCTGTTCGATGCGCGGCAGCGAGGCCAATCCGATTGGGCCGCAGGCCGATTCGTTCACCGGCACGTCGCGCCAGCCGGCGACGCGCACGTCGAGCCGCTCCAGTTCTTCGGCCAGCACGTGGCGCGCACGCGTTGCGGCGTCGGCATCACGCGGCAGGAACACGTTGCCGGCGGTGAATCCCTGGCCGAGGCGGATGCCCGCTTCATCGGCAGCCGTGCGCAGGAAGGCTTCCGGGCGATTGAGCAAGATGCCGCAGCCGTCGCCGGTTTTGCCATCGGCAAGAATCGCGCCGCGGTGCGACATACGCGCCAGTGATTCAAGCGCGGTATCCACCAGCCAGCGGCTCGGCGTGTTGTCGAGATGGGCGATCAATCCGAACCCGCAACTGTCGTGTTCGAAACGCGGATCGTGCAGCCCTTGGGTGTCCACTTTTGCCATGGAGGTATCTCGTAACGTCATGATCACGAGAAAATTATTCTCGTGTCTTACGCCGGTGCGATGCGCAGGGCATCGCGGCCGGACCTGCCTGCTGGATGCGAACCTGAATGGAAGCAATCCGGCCGGCTGACGTCGACTACAGCATAGATGTTGCAGCGCCGCAAATCCCCACTCGAAACGGCCCGCTTTGGCGCGTGCTCAACGCAGCATCAGGTAAGCCAGGGCCGCGACCAACGCCCAGAACGCCATCCCCAGCATCGCGCAGACGCCTTCGCTTCGTGGCTTGCCGGGCCGGAACAGATGCATCAGCAAATGGCCTGGTCCCTTGATCAGCACGTCGAGCACGATGTCGATCAGGAACCGCATGAGGATGCGGACCACGCCTTCGACGATCGCTTCTGCGGGCATGGGCGAGGTTCGGACGGGGCGCTCAATGGCGCTGCGCGAACCAGCGCGCGATCAGATCGCGCTCGGCATCGGTCATCTGGGTCATGTTGCCGGGCGGCATGATCTTCTGCGTGACGACTTGCTGGTGGATCAATGCGGCGTGGCTTTCGATCTGTTCTTCGGTATCCAGGATCAGCCCCTTGGCTGGAAAGCCGAGCAGGCTGGGCTGCGCGGCGTGGCAGGCGCCGCAGCGCTCGGCGAGGATGGCGCGTACCGTCGTGGTATCGGCGGAAAAAAGGCCGGTGTCGGCCGTCGACGCAACCAGGGTGCTGGAAGCGAGGCGATCCGATACTGCGGGCGGCGGCGTGATGTCCGACGTGACTGCGACGGGCTTCGGCATCAGCCATGCGAAGGTGGCGGCCAACAGTGCCGTGCCGAGTGCCGGCAACCACCACGCGCGTTGCCCGCTGTGCCAGAGCACGAAGAACTGTCGGATGGCTGCGGCTGCGGCCATGAACAGCGCCAGGATCAGGCCGTTATGCGGGTGCGACCACGCTGCCGCGTAGTGCGTGCTCAACATCGCGAACACCACCGGCAGGGTGAAGTAAGTGTTGTGCACCGAGCGCTGCTTGCCGCGTGCGCCGTCGAGCGGGTTTGGTGTTTCGCCTCTCTGCAGCGCCGCGACCATGCGTTTCTGGCCGGGAATGATGACGAAAAACACGTTGGCCGACATGATCGTCGCCAGCGCCGCTCCCACCAGCAAAAAAGCCGCGCGCCCGGAAAACAGCGAGGTGGCGATCAGGCACAGCGCCAGCACCAGCATGCCGATCAGCACGCCGAGCAGGCGATCACGGAAACCGACCAGGTGGCAAAGCAGGTGATACACGCACCACGCGCCGAACAGTAACGCGAGTGCGAAAAACACCGCCAGCGTAGGCGACAGCGTGGCTACGCGTGGATCGATCAGCCAGACGTTCGGCGAGGCCAGATACACGATGGCGAGCAATGCGAAACCCGACAGCCACGTGGTGTAGGACTTCCACTTCGACCAATGCAGTTCCTCGGGCAGCTGCGTTGGTGCCGGCAGATATTTCTGCTTGTGGTAGAAACCGCCGCCATGCACCGACCAGCTTTCCCCGGCCAGCCCCGGCTGCGGCAGCTTCGGGGTTTTCAGGCTGCGATCGAGTGCCACGAAATAGAACGATTCTCCGATCCACGCGATCGCCGCCACTACATGCAGCCAGCGCAACAGAAACGTACCCGCATCGATCCAGAAGCCCAACATGCGCTCAACTGCCGCGATAGGTGCTGTAACTGAAGGGCGAAACCAGCAGCGGCACGTGATAGTGCGTGCTGGCGTCGGCGATGCCGAAACGCAGCGTCACCACGTCGAGGAACGGCGGCTGGGTCAACGCGACACCGGCGGCGGCGAAGTAATCGCCCACCGCGAAATCCAGTTCATAGACGCCAGCAGTCAGCGCATCGCCTTGCAGCAATGGCGTGTCGCAGCGCCCGTCGGCATTGCTGACGAAGTGGCCGAGTGCGATGCGCCGGGCGTGATCGATGCGGAACAACGAGATCGCGATGCCTGCTCCGGGGCGGCCATGTGCGGTGTCCAGGATGTGGGTGGTGAGTTTGCCCATGGGATGTGCGTCGTGGTTTGCGGAAGGGATTTGCGGCAACGCGGCTGGCTTTGATTTTTCAGTGCTGCGTCAGCTCGGGATGGCGAAGCCGCTGGCTGAAAAATGCGCGTCGAGTGCGTCGATATCGGCGGATTTTTCCGCCGAGCTGGCGAAGCTCGCCTCGAAGCTGTTGCGCGCCAGTATGTAGGCGTGGCGTGCGTCCAGGCCTAGGGCGGCGAAGGTATCGACGAAGTTGTCGTTGAGGTAGCCGCCGAAATAGGCAGGATCGTCGGAGTTGATCATCGCGGCGAGGCCGGCGTCGAGCAGTTCGCGCAGGTTGTGTTGCGAGAGATCTTCGAACACGCACAGTTTCACGTTGGAGAACGGGCAGACGGTGAGCGGGATACGTGCTGCGGCGAGCCGTGCGACCAGTGCCGGATCCTTCAGCGACTGCACGCCGTGGTCGATGCGTTCGGCGTGCAGCACGTCGAGCGCGCTCCAGATGTATTCGGGCGGGCCTTCTTCGCCGGCGTGCGCGACGATGCGCAGGCCCAGCTCGCGGGCTTTCGCAAACACCCGCGCGAACTTCTCGGGCGGGTGGCCGACTTCGCTGGAATCCAGCCCGACGCCGATGAAGCCGTGGCGATGCGGCAGGGCTTCATCCAGCGTGGCGAAGGCGGCGTCTTCGGAAAGGTGCCGCAGGAAGCACAGGATCAACGAAGCATGGATGCCCAGTTCTGCGCGTGCCTTGTCGCAGGCGCGGCCGAGGCCGGCGATGACGGTGGCAAATGCCACGCCGCGCTCGGTGTGGGTTTGCGGGTCGAAGAAGATTTCCGTGCGGATGATGTTGTCGGCATGGGCGCGTTCCAGATAGGCCCAGGCCATGTCGAAGAAATCTTCTTCGGTCAGCAGCACGCTGGCGCCGGCGTAGTAGATATCGAGGAAACTTTGCAGGTCGGTGAAGGCGTAGGCGGCGCGCAGGGCTTCCACGTCGGGGTACGGCAGGCTCACGCCATTGCGCTGTGCCAGCGCGAAGATCAGCTCCGGTTCCAGCGAACCTTCGATGTGGATATGCAGTTCGGCCTTGGGCATGGTGCGCACGAGGCGTTCGAGGGTGGGATCAAGCGTCATGGCGTGCATCGCGGCGAATGGAGTTCCGGAGTCTGCAACAAAGCCGCGTGCGTCGTCATGCGGTATGTTTCGCCGATGAACTCCACCACCACTTTCACGTTGAACGGGCGCGCGGTCGAATTGGCTGGCAATGCGCCCACCGAATCCCTGTTGCGCTGGTTGCGCCGGCACCATCTGGCCGGCACCAAGGAAGGTTGCGGCGATGGCGACTGCGGTGCATGCACCGTGGTGCTGGTCCAGGCCGATGGCGCGGGCGGCTCGCGTTTTGTTTCGGTCAACAGTTGCCTGTTGCCGATGGGCGCGCTGCCGGGGCGCGAAGTGTTGACGGTGGAGGCGCTGGCGGAAGGTTCCGCGTTGCATCCGGTGCAGGGTGCGATGGTGGAGCACGGTGGGTCGCAATGCGGCTATTGCACGCCGGGCTTCGTGATGAGCCTGTTCGCCGGTTACTACGGCGGCGAACTTTCCGATCACACCACCGAAGGCAATCTGTGCCGCTGCACAGGTTATCGTTCGATCCGCGATGCGACCGCTGCACTGCGCCTGCATCCGCGTGAGAAAGATCGCTTCGATGCGCTGCTCGGAGCGCCGCGAACGGCCCCGGAAGCAGCGACGCTGGATGCGTTCCACAGCCCGATGACGCTGGCAGCGGCGACGGCGCTGAAGGCGGAAAACCCGCAAGCGGCCTTCATCGCCGGCGGCACCGATCTGGGCGTGAATCTGAGCCGTGGTCAGGTGGTCGCGCCGGTGCTCATCGCGCTGGATCGCATCGCCGAACTGGATGTGATCGATATCGACGAAACGCGGGTGCGCATCGGCGCGGGCGTGGTGCTGACACGGATCGAACACGAGTTGGCCGGCGTGTTTCCTGCGCTGGATGATCTGTTGCCGTGGTTTGCCGCACGACAAGTGCGCAACCGCGCGACGATCGGCGGAAACCTCGGCTCGGCCTCGCCGATCGGCGACTTGGCGCCGGTGTTGCTGGCGCTCGATGCCACGCTGGAATTGGCCGGGCCGGACGGACGCCGCGAAGTGACGCTGGCGGAGTTCTTCCTCGATTACCGCAAGACCGTGCGCGCACCGGACGAGATCATCGTCGCAACCACGATTCCACGTCGCGCCGATCTGGTGCAAGCCTGCTACAAGATCGCCAAGCGCCAGACCGATGACATCAGCATTGTGGCTGCCGTGTTCGCCATCGCGCACGATGCAGCCGGCATCGTGACGCAGGCGCGGCTCGCTTTTGGTGGTGTGGCCGCAACGCCGAAACGTGCGCTCGATGTGGAAGCGATGTTGCTCGGAAAACGGCTTGATCCGGAGGTGATTGAAGCTGCGTGCGTGGCGTTGAAGCAGGTGTTCACGCCGCTTTCCGATCACCGCGCCAGCGCCGATTATCGCCGCGCGCTGTGCGGCAACCTGTTCGCGAAATTCGCCCGGGAAAAACTTGGCGTGGAGGGCGTGGCATGAGCCTGGAATCATCCGCGCCGGCTTTGCAGGATCCTTCGCAGCTCAAGCACGAGAGCGCCATCGGGCATGTCACCGGTCGTGCCGTTTACACCGATGAGCAGCATCCGCCGCAGGGCATGCTGAGTGTGTGGCCGGTGGCCTCGCCGCATGCACATGCGCGGGTGTTGCGCATCGATGTGTCACCCGCTTTAGCGCTGCCGGGCGTGGAAGCCGTGTTGACCGCTGCCGACATTCCCGGCCAGAACAACTCCGGCACGATCCTGCACGACGAGCCGGTGATCGCCGCCGAGGTGGTGTCGTTCCATGGACAGTCCGTTGCCTGGGTGGTGGCGCAGGATGAAGCCACCGCACGTGCGGCGGCAGCCAAGGTGGTCGTCGAATACGAGCCGTTGCCGGCGATCTTGAGCATCGATGCCGCATTGGCCGCCGATGCCTTCCACATGCCGCCGGCGCAGATCGTGCGCGGCGACGCGCAGGCGGCACTGGCGGATGCGCCGGTATTGCTGGAAGGCGAGCTTCGTATCGGCGGGCAGGAACATTTCTATCTGGAAACGCAGGCGAGCTGGGCGAGCGTGGATTCGGAAGGCGTGGTGCAGTTGACTTCATCCACCCAGCATCCGAGCGAAACCCAGGCCATCGTCGCGCATGTGCTCGGGCTGCCGGCCAATCAGGTCGTGTGTCGCTCGCTGCGCATGGGCGGCGGCTTCGGTGGCAAGGAAACCCAGGCCAATCCTTATGCCGCAGTAGTGGCGCTGGCGGCATGGCGCACCGGCAGGCCGGTTCGGATCAAGCTCGAACGCGGGCTGGACATGCGCATGACCGGCAAGCGCCATCCGTTCCTTGCGCGCTGGCGCGTGGGGTGCGGGCGCGATGGCACATTGCGGGCGCTGGATGTGGAATTGTTCGCCGATGGCGGCTGGAGCTGCGAGCTTTCTCCGCCGGTGCTGTCGCGCGCGATGGTGCATGTGGACAACGCCTACTTCTGCCCGAACGTGCGCGTGCGCGGACGCATCTGCAAGACGCATCTGCCGTCCAACACCGCATTTCGCGGTTTCGGCGGGCCGCAGGGCGTGATCGTGGGCGAGGAGATCGTCGAACAGATCGCGCGTCACCTCGGCCTGCCGGCGCACGAGGTGCGGGCGCGCAACTTCTACCGCGAAGGCGAAAATCCGGATCGCAACACCACGCACTACGACCAGCCGGTGGCCGACAACCACATGCATGAACTCTGGGCGCAAGCCCTGGCGCGCAGCGACTTTCCCGCACGCCGCGAACAGGTTGCCGCCTTCAATGCCACCAGCCGGCACATCAAGCGCGGCATCGCCATCACTCCGATCAAGTTCGGCATTTCCTTCAACAAGACCGAATACAACCAGGCCGGCGCCCTGGTGCACATCTACACCGATGGCAGCATCCAGTTGAACCACGGCGGCACGGAAATGGGTCAGGGGCTGCACACCAAGATGCTGGCGGTGGCGGCGCGTTCGCTCGGCGTTTCGGTGGCGCGGTTGCGCATCATGCCAACCAGTACCGACAAAGTGCCCAACACATCGGCCACCGCTGCCAGCACCGGTGCCGATCTCAACGGCCAGGCAGTGAAGGCGGCCTGCGACATCCTGCTGGCACGTTTGCGCCCGGTGGCGGCGGCGTTGCTGCACGGCCTCGCGGATGAAGTGGTCTTCGCCGACGATGCCGCGCATCTGCGCGGGAAGCCGGAAGTGTGCGTGGACTTTGTCACGGTGGTGAAATCCGCCTACGCGCAGCGCATCAGCCTTTCCACCACCGGCTATTACCGCACCCCGGGCCTGAGTTGGAATCCCGCCACCGGCAAGGGCCACCCGTTTTATTACTTCGCCTTCGGTGCGGCAGTGTGCGAGGTGGAGGTGGATGGCGACACCGGCGTACATCGCCTGTTGCGCGTGGACATCCTGCACGACGTCGGCGACTCGCTGAATCCGGGCATCGATCGTGGCCAGATCGAAGGCGGCTTCGTGCAGGGCCTGGGTTGGCTGACCTGCGAGGAATTGCGCTTCGGCAACGATGGCCGATTGCTCACCGACGCACCGAGCACCTACAAGATCCCCACCCTGGGCGATGTGCCGGAAGACTTCCGCACCACGCTGTTTGCGCGCAACAGGCCACCGGCGACCGATGTGATCTTCGGCAGCAAGGCCGTGGGCGAACCGCCGCTGATGCTGGCCATCGCCGCACGCGAAGCGATCCGCGAGGCCGTGGCTGCCTTCGGGCACGATCCGCGTCGCGTCGAACTGCGTGCACCGGCGACGCCGGAAGCGATCTTTGCTGCCATCGCGAGCATGCGCGGTGGATGAGGCGCTGTTTGCCCGTTTGACCCAGTGGCTGGCGGATGATCGCGATGTGGTTGTGGCGAGCGTCATCGCCACCCATGGCGCCACGCCGCGCAAGCGCGGTGCGCGGATGCTCATCGATGCCCGAGACAGCGCATTCTCCGTCGGCGGTGGTGCGATGGAAGCGCGGGTCGTGGAGGCGGCGCGCGACATGATCCGCGCGCGTGCAGATCAGGCCGACATCCGCATCGAACTCAATGGCCGCGCCGGTTCCGCCGGCGTGTGCGGCGGTGGCATGCGCGTGGTGTTGCGGCGCTGGCAGGGCGAGGCGGCGTGGCAGCATGCGCAACAGATCGCATCACGGCTGGCGGCCGGTGAAAGCATTCGGTTGCAGGGCGAGGTGCTGGGCTTGTTGGATGATCAATCCTGTCTCCTGCAACCGAAGGCGCGCCTGCTGATCCTCGGCGCGGGTCATTGCGGGCAGGCCTTGGCGGAGTTGGCGCGGTTCGTTGACTTCGAGGTGTGGCTGGCTGATTCGCGCGCCGAATGTTTCAGCCCCGATCCGCAGGAGGGTGTGATCTGCATCGGTGCCGATGCGATCGACTTGCGCGCTGCCACCGACACCCCACGGGCGCTTTACCTCGTGTTGCTCAATCGCGATTACCTTGCCGATGTGGCAGCGTTGAACGCGCTGAACGGCGTGCGTTATGCCTTTCTCGGCATGATGGGCAGCCGCAAGCGCATCGCGCAGGTGAAAAAATCCCTGCCGGATGCGGCGCCATGGCTCGAAGGAATGGTGGCGCCGGTCGGGGTCGAGATCGGCGAGCAGACACCGCAGGAAATCGCCGTCAGCATCGTTGCCGAATTGATTGCATGCCGTGCGAGGATGCAGACGGCAGATGCATGAGCGCCGCGTCACCAGGTTGTGGCGGCGCCGAGCAGGTGTTCGGGGTGATCAGGATGTGCTGGCAGCGCCGGCTTTCAGTTCGCGATAACGCGCCAGCAGGCGGTCGTATTCGGCTTTCAGCGCCACATGCTCTTTCTCGCGGCGCTCCAGATAAGCGCGCTGCTCGTTGACCTGATCGCGGGTGCGGGCGATGGAGTCGGTGATGGCGACAGGCACCTTTTGCCCATTGCGCTCCAGATCAGCCGCATGGGCGAGCAGTTCGGCCAGACTTTTTTCCTGACTTCGGATACCGACACGCGCCGATTCCAGGCTCTGTTCGAGCAGGTCGAAGCGTTCTTTGTAGGCGCGATCGAGATCGGCCTCAGTGGGATAGGAGCCGATCAGGACGGCATCCATCTTGGCCTTTTCTTCGGCGATCTTGCGCTCTTCTTCCAGCTTGGCCTGTTCGGCTTCCCAGGCCTTCTGCTCTTCCGCCGTGCGGGCGCGCTCGGTGGTGCGCACCGGCATGCCCTGGTTATTGAGTTCTTCCTGCTTGTCCTTCACGGCTTCGGCGGGAAGCTGGTCGGTGTAGTGGACCTTGCCGTCCTTGTCGGTCCAGCGGTAGAGCTTGCGCTGGGCCGAGGCATCGAAGGAAACCGATGCCAGCACGAAGGCCAGCAGGGCGGTGAGAAAGACAGGCGCATTGATCGGTTTCACGTGACACTCCGCGGGATTCATCGGCGCGCGCGGAGCGGCTTACTCCACGCCGTACTGCGCGCGGTAGGCCAGGAGCGATTCCCGGTGTTCGGCCAGCGCAGGATGGGCGGAAGTATAGGTCAGCAGCTCGTCCAGTCGTGCGATGGAAACCACGGGAATGTCGAATTGGCGGACGATTTCCTGCGTGGCGGACAGCCCCGATTCACCCCGTTCCTGACGATCGAGCGCCACCAGTACGCCGCAGGGCGTGGCACCGGCGGCGCGAATCAGCTTGATGGATTCGCGCACGGCCGTGCCGGCGGTGACCACGTCGTCCACGATCAGCACGCGGCCCTGCAATGGCGCGCCGATCAGGCTGCCACCCTCGCCGTGATCCTTGGCCTCCTTGCGGTTGAATGCCACCGGCACGTCGCGCCCGTTCGCGGCCAGCGCGATGGCCGTGGTCGTGGCGAGCGGAATGCCCTTGTAGGCCGGGCCGAAGATCATGTCCAAGCCGATGCCGGAGGCCAGCAGCGTGCGGGCATAGCAATCGCCGAGTGCGCCGAGGGCGGCACCGTGATCGAAGCGGCCGGCGTTGAAGAAGTACGGGCTGAGGCGCCCGGATTTGAGGGTGAATTGGCCGAAGCGCAGCGCGTCGCAGCGCAGCGCGAGGTCGAGGAAGCGGGACTGGTGTTCGTGCATGACGGTGCGGCGGGTCTCAATCGGAATGGTGCAGGGCGAGTCGGGCGAAATGGCGGATCAGATCCAGGCCGCAGTGCGGCGCTGTCGGGTCATCTGGATAGGCGTGCCGCATCGCCTCCACCAGCGCGTGCAGTGCCTGGGCATTGGCTTCTTTGCCATGCGCAAACGCGTGTCGACCGGGATCGGAGCAGAAGCGGTGCAGCTCGAAAAAATAGCGCGTCTGGCCGTCCGTGAGGAATGACAGGCATGGCGCGGCCGATTCGGGCGACGTCAGGGGGCGACCGGCGCGCATTTCGCGTTCCTCGCACAGCCGGATCGAGCTGGCGGCCAGTTCCAGCAGGGGCTCGGCGACGTTGGCGGTGTCCAGATCCGAGGCGATCTGGGCCAGATGCAGCGCCTGCACGGTGATCGGGTCGTCACGCCAGTCCGGTTGCTGCACGTCCAGCCAGTCGGACAGGTGCGGGGCCAGCGGGCCACCCCGCGCGGCCAGTTCGGCGGTGTTGCTGCGGCTGTGTTCGGGCAAGGGGCGGGCGTCGAAAGTGGAGCCGGCGATGGCGAGCGTCAGCGTGCGATAAAGCCAGGCATCGCGCTGCGGATCGAAACCGGCGGCGTCGAGGATGCGCACGCTCTCGGCCATGCTGGCCGCTTCGTTCGCGCCTACGGGGGCATCGGCTTGGCCGTCCTCGCGCTGGCGCAGGTCGTGGCAGGCACAGAACAGTGCCAGCGCGATGCGATCACGCCCATCCAGTTGCGGGTCGGCATGCCGAACCAGCCGGCTCAGGCGCCCATCCATCAACTCCATGGCATGGTTTTCGTTGTGATAGGCGTGGAAATCATGGCCCCAGCTTCCATGCCGCAACCCCATGCGTGCCAGCGCGATGCGCAGCGCCGCCATGGCGCGCGCGGCATCGTCGGTGATGCTGGCACCGAACTGTTCGAGCAGGTCGTGCTGCCAGTGGCCGAGCCAGGCAAGAAGATCCGGGCGACGCGACAGCAGCAGCGCAGCGGCTGCATCGGCATCCGGTACGGCGGCTTCCACCGCATCGGCGGGATGGCGCGAGGCCAGGTCGATCAGCATGCGCACGAAAGCAGGACGGCGGCCCCGAAGGCCGGTAGGGCAAGTATACGCACGCCGCCCGCGACCACCGCGTTGCGCGGTGCAGCATCTTGGCAGCGGCCCACGTCGCCCGTTAACGTGCGCGCCTCTTTGCCAAACTTTGACCCATGAACGCCCATTCGCCCCATCATTCGCTTGGCCCGCTGTCCTGGCTGATTTTCAGTTCGCGCTGGCTCCAGTTACCGTTGTATCTGGGGTTGATCGTGGCCCAGTGCGTTTACGTTTTCCTGTTCGGCAAGGAATTGCTGCATCTGATCATGGATGCCCCGAGCCTTGGCGAGCAGCAGATCATGCTGATCGTGCTGAGCCTGATCGATGTGGTGATGATCTCCAACCTGCTGGTGATGGTGATCGTCGGTGGATATGAAACCTTCGTTTCGCGCCTGAACCTGAATGGTCATCCGGATCAGCCCGAGTGGCTGAGCCATGTGAATGCGTCGGTGCTCAAGGTGAAGCTGGCGATGGCGATCATCGGCATTTCCTCGATCCACCTGCTCAAGACCTTCATCGCCGCCGGTGCGCTCGGTGGCTTGCCGCTTTGCCCGCCGGAAACCATCCACAAGGCGGCCGCGCAGGTCGGTGCTGCGTCGTGCTCGTCGCTGACGCCCGATGGCGTGCTGTGGCAGACGATCATCCACATCGTTTTCATTCTTTCCGCCATCGGAATCGCGTGGACGGATCGACTGATGCAGGTGCCCTCGCGCAACGGCAAGCATTAAGCCAGTCGCTGCAACAGGAAATCCCACAGTGGCAGGGTGATCATCGAAAACAGCAGGCTGTAGCCCACCAGGGCTGCGGCAAAGGCCGGGGCCAGACGATGCGAGATCGCCAGAGCCCCGGCGGTGATCATCGTGGGCATCGCGGTTTCCAGCACCACGGTGTCGGCAATCAGGGGCGGCATGCCGGCCAGCTTTGCCCAGAGCAACGCCAGTGCCGGCAGCAGCACCAGTTTCATCGCCAGCCCGGTGCCGAGCGGGGCGAGGGTTTCGCGCGGCAGGCGCAGCTTCACCTGCAACCCGACTGCCATGGCAGCGATGGGCAGGAGCGCATCGGAGAGGCGTTGCAGGATGCCGTCGATGGCCGAAGGCGGTTGTGCCGGGAAAATCGTCAGCGCGATGACGAGCGAGATGAACGCTGGAAAGGACAGGATGCGACGCAGGATGCGGCGTGGCGTGGGGCGGTCTTCACCGGAAAAATGCGCCAGCACGATCAGGCCGAAAGTGGACAGGATCATGAAGGCGCCGAACTGGTCGTAGATCACCGCATACGGCAACGCTTCTTCGCCACGCATCGCCTGCACCAGCGGATAGCCCAGGTACGAGGTGTTGCCCAGCGGCACGCACAGCAGCAGCACCGCGCACACTTCGCGACTCCAGCCGAGGCTGCGTCGCAGCGCCAGTACCAAGGCCACGGCGATGGCGCCCAAACCCCAGGGCACGGCCGCGATGGAGAGGATTTCCGGGCCGATCTCCAGTTTCGAGCCATAGCGCAGCACGGCCGCCGGCAGGCAGACGTACATGGCGAACTGGTTGAGGACTTCGGCAGCGTTGTCGGGAAACAGCCGCGCCTTGGCGCAGAGCTTGCCCAGCACCAGCATCAGCACGATGAGGAAGAAGGCATCGAAGGTCATGACCTTGCCTCGTCATGGGTGAGAGGCAAAGGGAAAAACGGGGCGATCTGGCACATCCGTGCATTTTCTCATGCGCCGCATCGCCCCGGATGAAGCGCAGCTTCAGTCAGTGCTTTCGGAGGTGCGGATCTTGCGGCGGATCAGCACCACCTTGCTGCCGTCTGCATGTGCCTGGGCAACGATCGCGTTGGCATCGATGGCATCGATCTGCTCACGCGCGCTGGCCAGCGCCGCATCCAGCGCCTCCTGATCGACGGCATCGAGCGCGATGCGTGCACGCGACAGCGCTTCCTCGATTTCCAGTACCAGGTCATCCGTGCTTGCGTCCAGCATGGTGAGGCCGTCGCTGATGTCGTGTGCCTCACCGCCATGCAGCACCATGATGCGGTGCTCCTGCTCGCCATCGTCGGTGCGCAGCAGTTTGATCTGCGACAGCGTGCCGCTGGCGGGAGGCGTGATGCGGGTGGTCTTGCCATCGGATTGGATGGTCAGTGCATCGGCGGCACGCGTGATGGTGACGAGTTTGCCGTTCTTGCCGGCGAACTGACGTGATTCTCCGATGGCCAATTGATCGAAAGCGAACGTCGACAATCTTCTGGCTCACGTCCTGCGCGGTTTGCCCGAGCGCATCGCGCAGGTCGCGGGTCAGTCCATCCAGACCCCAGAGGCCTGCCAGTGCGATGGAGACGATCAGGATCGGGTAGCTGAGGAACAGGCGCAGGCGGATCGACATTGAGGTTCCGGAATGAGGATCTCTGGATGCGAGGTGCCGGATTTGAGCAAGTCTCGTGCCAAAGTGCGCACTGCATCCCGGGCAATTGTGAAAAAAGTTGACAGGCGCGGTGGCGCGAGGATAACTGCCCGGGTGCTTTGCGTTTCAGGGGTGCGGCGCGAACGAGGCGATCCACGCGACAAGGAGTCGAACATGCCAGGCCATGTCCACCGCAGCCATCTGCGCATCGTCGCGACCCTGTTTTCCGTCGTGCTGATGTTGCCGATGGCCCACGCCCAGCCCGTGTTCGAGGATGGATTCGAGCCGGGCGACATCCCGCAAAACGATGCCGAGGCGGCACGTTTTCTCGCCCAGGCCACTTTCGGCCCGACCTTTCAGGACATCGCACGGGTGCGTCAGCTGGGCTATTCGGGCTGGCTCGACGAGCAGTTCGCCGTTCCCGTTTCCACCCAGGTGCCGTATCTGGATTGGGTGCAGTCGCTGCCACCGGTGCATGACAACGAAGGTGGCGTGATCGATGACAACAACGTCACCGATTCCACCCGTCTGGAAATTTGGACGATCAACGCGCTCGGAACGCCGGATCCAAGCCGCAATTTCGCGCTGCCGCGTGATCAGTTGCGCCAGCGCGTGGCGTTAGCGTGGAGTCAGGTGTTCGTGGTTTCCGCACTCAACGGCACGCTGATCTACGAGCCATGGGCGCTGGCAGACTGGAACGACATGCTGGCCGAACATGCCTTGGGCAACTACCGCGATCTGCTGCGCGAAGTGACGCTGCATCCGACGATGGGCGTGTATTTGAGCCACATCCAGAACCGCAAGCAGAATCTGGCGATCAACGTGCGGCCGGATGAAAATTATGCACGCGAGGTGATGCAGCTTTTTTCCATCGGGCTGGTGCATCTGAATCCGGATGGCACGGTGCGCGATGGCGATCCGGCCACGCCCGGCGTGCAGCCGCTGCCGACATACGATCAGGACACGGTGCGCGGTTTTGCCGCGGTGTTCACCGGCTGGAACTGGAACAACACCGGCTGCGGCGTGAATGGCCACGTCTGCTGTACCGCGCAGAACTACGGCCATTGCGGGCCCATTGGCGAGGCCGGTCACGACAAGCTGGCCTGGCAATTGCCGATGCAGCCGATCGAGGCCTTCCACGACAACACCCATGCCAAGCAATTGCTGAAATACGATGGCGTGGCGCTGCCCGGCGGCATCCTTGCCGCTGGCGGCAACGCGCAGCAGGAGCTGGATGCTGCCCTCGACAATCTTTTCCACCACCCCAATGTGGGCCCGTTTCTGGCGCTGCGCCTGATCCAGCGCCTAGTGACGAGCAATCCGACGCCTGCCTATGTGGCGCGCGTTGCCGATGCGTTCGATGACAACGGCAGCGGCGTGCGGGGAGATCTGGGCGCGATGGTGCGTGCGGTGTTGCTGGACGAGGAGGCACGCGGCGGGCATCTCGCCCGGCCGACGATTTTCGGCAAGCTGCGCGAACCGTTGATTCGCACCACGCACCTGTGGCGCGCGATGGATGCACGCTCGGAAGGTGGGCGCATCAAGACGCTGGAGCCGTGGCCGCCGATTCAGGACTGGTACGGCCAGGGCCCGCTGCGCTCGCCTTCGGTGTTCAATTTCTACCTGCCCGGTTTCAGCCCGCTCGGTGAAGTGTCCGGCGCGGGACTGGTGGCGCCGGAGTTCCAGATCCTGACCGACTCCACCGCCGTGGATACCGCCAACCGCCTGTTCAGTTTGTCGTTCTGCTGGTGGTCGGCGCCGGACGAGGTTTTCGGGGGCAGTTGCTGGAGCCGTGGCGATGCCGTGTTGCATTTGAATACCGCGCGCGACATGCCTCTGGCGGCGAACGACGTCGCCGGGTTGATCGACAAGTACGACGTGCTGTTCCTCTCCGGCCAGATGTCGCCGCCGATGCGGGCGATCCTGACGCAGCGCCTCGGTGCCGTGAGTGGCGACAGCAATACCCGCGCGCGTCGAAGGGTGCAGCAGGCGCTGTACCTGATCCTCAATTCGCCCGAATACGCGATCCAGAAGTGAGGCGATGACCACCATGCATACCGACCGTCGCCGTTTCCTGCGTTCCAGCCTCGCCGCCGCACTTGGCGGCGTGGGCCTTTATTCTGCGCTCGGCAATCTCAAGGTGATGGCTGCCGCCGCGCAGCCGCAAGCTGCCGGCGATGATTACCGTGCACTGGTCTGCGTGTTCCTGTTCGGCGGCAACGACAGCGTCAACAGCGTGATGCCGTACAGCGCCAGTCAGTACGCCGATTACCGCAGCATCCGGCAGCAAGGCATCGGCAACGGCGGGCTGGCATACGAGCAGGCGCAGATCCAGGCACAGTCGTTGTTGCCATTGCCCGATGGCTTGCCCGGTGATGGCGGCAGCTATGGCCTGCATCCGTCGCTGGCGGGGTTGCGCGGGCTGTTCAATCAAGGCAAGGCAGCCATCGTCGCCAATGTCGGCACGTTGCTGCATCCGGTCACGCGGGCGGAGTATCAGGCCGGCACCGTGCCAGTACCGCCGCAACTTTTTTCGCATTCGGATCAGAGCGTGTTCTGGCAGACCTCGCGCCCGGACAACGCCAATGCCAATGGCTGGGGTGGCCGGGTTGCCGATCTTTTGTACGAGCAGAATCCTGGCGTGATCCCGATGGCGATTTCGCTGGCCGGCAACAATCCGTTCCAGCGCGGCGCGTACACCAGTTCCTACGGCATGAGCGCAGGCGGCATCGATGCCATGAGCTATCTCGGTGGGCCGGAAGCATGGGTGATCGGTGCCGGCGCGCAGGATGCGGCAGCCTATGAGGCGCTGATCGCGCAGGGCGCCCAGTCGCACATCCTCGAACGTGCTTTCGCCGATACCAACCGGCGCGCGATCGCGGCATACGAGATCGTGCGCGCAGCGCTCGCCGGGCAAGCGCCGCTGCAAACCGCATTTCCCGAAACCTCCCTCGGTGCGCAGTTAGCCATGGTGGCGCGGCTGATGAATGCGCGCCAGACGCTCGGCATGCGGAGGCAGGTGTTTTTCTGCGCCGCAGGCAATTACGACACGCATAGCTATCAGTTGGATCAACACGCCGCCAATCTGGCCGAGCTGTCCAATGCACTCGTCGCTTTTCACGGGGCGAGCGAGGAACTCGGCCTCGCCGATGCCGTGACCACGTTCACTGCATCCGATTTCGGTCGCGCCCTGGGTATCAACGGCGACGGCACCGACCACGGTTGGGGTGGCCATCATTTCGTCATCGGCAATGCGGTGCGCGGGCAGCGCTTCTACGGTGCAATGCCTTCGTTGCAAGCGCAGGGAAATCCCGACGATACCGGCCACGGCCAGCTCATTCCCGGCACTGCGGTGGATCAGTACGCCGCCACGCTGGCACGCTGGCTGGGCGTGGGGCCTGGCGACATCGCAGACATCTTCCCGCGCTTGGCGAACTTCAATTCGCCGGATCTGGGTTTCATGGCATGAGGTGACATGGAAGAATCCACGGACGCAGACCTGCTCCGGGAATCCCATGATCCTTCGATACCGTCATCGCATTGCGGCCCTGGTCGTGCTTTTTCTGTGCACCTTCGCCGCCGTCGCACACGTTGCCGATGGGCCCTATCTGACGAAGGCCGAAGGCGGCGGATGGATCGCGCAATGGGTGGACGATACGCCAGAAGGCCCGCAGGCGCGGCGCGAAATGGTGGCAGATGGCGACACGATCACGATCCCGGCGGCGGACGGGGTGCCGGCCTTCCAGGTTCGCTTGCGCAAACCTGCGCGCGGCACGCCCGACGCGATCGGCACGCCGGCAGGCACGCCCTTGCTCGTGGTCGCCGACAGCCATGGGGAATTCGGGATCTTCGTGCAGTTGCTGCAGCGCCAGCATGTCATCGACGAATCCTTGCGTTGGTCGTTCGGACGCGGCCATCTGGTGGTGCTGGGGGATGTGTTTGATCGCGGCGCGCACCAACTCGAAATCCTGTGGCTGCTCTATCAAATGCAGGCCGAAGCGGCTGCGGCAGGCGGCGGGGTCGAGTTCCTGCTCGGCAATCACGAGGCGATGGTGCTGCGCGGCGACCTGCGTTATCTGCATCCGCGCTATCCAGCCTCGGCACAGGCACTGGGCGCGGCATCGTATGCGGCGCTGTTTTCCGCCGACAGCCTGCTGGGCCAATGGCTGCGCACCCGCGCCGTGGCACTGACCTTCGATGATGTGTTGCTGGTGCACGGGGGTATTTCGCCTGAAGCCCTCGCGCGCGGGATGTTGCCGGCACAGTTGAACCGCATCGTGCGGCAGGTGCTGGACGGAACCGCCGATCCGGCGACCTCGGAACCGCATGACTTTGCGATGCGTTCGCACGGGCCGCTCTGGTATCGCGGCTATTTCGCGCTCGATGACCGTCCCGCGGCAGCAAGCGCTGCGGATGTGGAGGCCATCCTGCAACGCCTGAACGTCGATGCGATCCTCGTCGGTCATACCAAAATGTCGAAGGTGACGCCGTTGTACGGCGGCAGAGTGATCGCGATACAGGTTTATCCCGAGCGTGACACCGCGACCGGCGCGGCGCGGATGGAGGC
>JAEXRB010000098.1 GCA_023438325.1 Pseudomonadota bacterium
TCCGCAAGGTGCATCAGTACGTCACCTTCTGCGCCTTCAATCCGGCCCAGCATCCATTGGCGGCGCTGCTGCGCGAGCATCCCGGGCATCATCTGGAGTTGCCGGCGTTCTATCAGCAAAAGCGCGATCGCTTCCGCGCGTTGCTGGCTGATACCCGCTTCACCTTGCCGCCCGTGGCTGGGGCGTTTTTTCAGCTCGCGGATTATTCATCGATCAGCGACATGGACGATGTGGCGTTCTGCCGCTGGCTTACCCTCGAGAAGGGCGTCACCGCGATTCCGTTGTCACCTTTCTACGAAAATCCACCTCCGGGGCAGCGCTTGATCCGCTTCTGCTTCGCCAAGGCTGATGCCACCCAGATCGCAGCGGCCGAACGTCTGCGTGCATTGTGAGAATCCCATGACTCTGGCTCCCGAATCCGACCTGCGCGTCTCGCTGATCCAGGCCGATACCATCTGGCGCGATGCCGCTGCCAATCGCGTGCTCTACGGCAATCTCGTGCGCCCGCTCGCGGGAACGACCGATCTCGTCGTGCTGCCGGAAACGTTCACCAGCGGCTTCGGCAACGAGGCGCTCGATCTTGCGGAAAGCATGGAGGGCGCAAGCGTGGCCTGGCTGCGCGAGCTGGCCGGGGAAATGGGTGCCGTGATCACCGGTTCGATGGTGATCGCCGAAGGTGGGCGCATCTGGAATCGTTTGATCTGGGCCGAGCCGGGCGGCGGCTTGCAGTGTTACGACAAGCGCCACCTGTTCCGCATGGCCGACGAGCATCTGCGCTACGGCGCTGGCGATCAGCGTATCGTCACGCAGGTTCGCGGCTGGCGTGTGCTGCCGCAGGTTTGTTATGACCTGCGTTTCCCGGTCTGGAGCCGCAATCGCGCGCTGGGCGAGGGCTGTGAATACGATCTGGCGCTGTACGTTGCCAATTGGCCCAGCCCGCGTCGTTACGCCTGGCAGACCTTGCTGCGCGCGCGCGCCATCGAGAACCTGGCGTATGTCATCGGCGTCAATCGTGTCGGCACCGATGGCAACGGTTTTGTCTACAGCGGCGACAGCGCGGTGCTCGATCCGCTCGGCATGCCGCTGGTGGAACTGGGCGCGCAGCCTCAGGTGGTTACGCTCACTTTGTCGGCACCGGTGTTGCGCCAGCATCGTGAGCGCTTCCCGGCGTATCGCGATGCGGATCGGTTCGAGCTGATGCCGTAAGCGATGGGGCGATGTGCCGCCCCATGGTGGCGAGTAGGCGATTACGCGGCCGGAGGGCCGTCGCGCAGTTCGCGCCGCAGGATCTTGCCGACATTGGATTTCGGCAATTCGTTGCGGAACTCGATGAAGCGCGGTTGCTTGTAGCCGGTCAGTTCATGGCGACAGAAGTTGCGGATGTCCTCGGCGGTCAGGGCCGGGTCCTTGCGCACCACCACCAGTTTTACCGCCTCGCCGGATTTGTCGTCCGGCACGCCCACCGCAGCCACTTCCAGCACGCCGGGAATCTGGGCGACGACGTCTTCGATTTCGTTGGGATACACATTGAAGCCCGATACCAGGATCATGTCCTTCTTGCGATCCACGATGTAGAAGAAGCCGCGCTCGTCCATCCGGGCCATATCGCCGGTGTGCAGCCATCCATCAGCGGAGAGGACCTTGGCGGTTTCTTCCGGGCGCTGCCAGTAGCCGGCCATCACCTGCGGGCCGCGCACGCACAGTTCGCCCACTTCACCCAACGGCAGTTTGCGGCCTTCCTCGTCCATCACGCAGCAATCGGTGGAGGAAATCGGCAGCCCGATGGAGCCGTTGAAGGCCTTGAGATCGAGCGGATTCATGCACGCTGCCGGCGAGGTTTCAGTGAGGCCGTAGGCTTCCACCAAGGTGATGCCGGTGACTTCCTTCCAGCGCTCGGCCACGGCGCGCTGCACCGCCATGCCGCCACCGAGCGCAAGGTGCAGGTGGGAAAAATCCAGTTCCTTGAAACCAGGCGTGTTGAGCAGACCGTTGAACAGGGTGTTGACGCCGGTGATCGCGGTGAACGGGATTTTCGACAGGGTTTTGACGAAGCCCGGCATGTCGCGCGGGTTGGTGATGAGGTGGTTGAGGCCGCCGAACTTCATGAAGACCAGGCAGTTCGCGGTGAGTGCGAAGATGTGATAAAGCGGCAGCGCCGTGATGATGCGTTCCTGCCCGCGTTTGGCATTGGTGCCCAGCCAGGCCGACGCCTGCTGCATGTTTGCCACCAGGTTGCCGTGCGTCAGCATCGCGCCCTTGGCCACGCCGGTGGTGCCGCCGGTGTATTGCAGGAAGGCGATGTCGGCGTGGGTGAGTGCCGCCTTCGGCACAGTCTTGCCTGCACCACGCGCCAGTGCGTCGTTGAAGCGGATGGCGCCGGGAATGGTGTAGTCGGGAATCGCCTTCTTCACGTACTTGAGCACGAAGTTCACGAGGCTGCCCTTGGGGAACCCGAGCAGGTCGCCGACCCCGGTGGTGATGACTTGGCGCACCTGTGTATCGGGCAGCACTTCGGACAGCGTGGCAGCGAAGTTGTCCAGCACCACGATGGCGAGTGCGCCCGAGTCGGTGAGTTGGTGCTTGAGCTCGCGCGCGGTGTACATCGGGTTGGTGTTGACCACCGTGAGGCCGGCGCGCAGCGCACCGAAGATCGCGACGGGGTACTGCAACACGTTGGGCAGCATGATCGCGACGCGATCGCCCTTCTTGAGCTTGAGCTCGTGCAGCAGGTATGCGGCGAACTGCTCGCTCAGCGCATCGATCTGCGCGTAGCTGAGCGTCTTGCCCATGTTCTCGAATGCCGGGTGCGAGGCAAAATCGCGGCACGTGACTGCGAGGATGTCGGGAATGGAGCCGAACTCATCGAGATCGATCTGTGCCGGTACGTCCTTCGGATAGTTCGCCAGCCAAGGCCGCTCGATGTTCATGGTATTCCCTCCCGTTTTTCGTGTGATGAAGCCGGCGACCCGCCACTGGCCGTCTGCATGATGTTCCGCGCTATCCTCCTCGATTGGATCACAGGCCAATCAGGCAGGGCAAGGCGCATGTTCTACGATCCTCGGCGGGCCAGAATGGCTCGCACGGCGTTGGTGTTTTTCGCGTTGCTGGCGTGTTTGGGCGGTTGCTCCCGCACACCGCCGGAGGAGCGCCTGCGCGAGCGCATCGCGCACATGCAGGCGGCATTGGAGGCGCGCAGCGCCTCGGATTTCGTTGCCGGCATTGCCGATGATTTTGCCGGTGAGTCCGGGCTTGATCGGCAGGGGGCCGGCAACTACGTGCGGGTGCAGGCGCTGCGCAATGCCCGCATCGGCGTGACGCTTGGCCCGCTGGATATCGATCTTCACGGCGAGCGTGCCACGGTGAAGTTCTCGGCCATGCTTACCGGGGGCAGCGGTGGCTTGCTGCCTGACAGTGCCCGGCCATGGGCAGTGACGACAGGCTGGCGCGATGGCCCGGAGGGATGGCAATTGATCAACGCCTCTTGGGAACCGATGCTTTGACCGATCTGCGTTGACGCCTTCCGGGGTCAAGGGCACCATGCCTTTACAACGTGAAGAAAGGTGGGGGCACATGATCCAGAGCGGCAAGCGGCGCGAGGCCATGTCCAAGGTGGACACGGCTTGGTTGCGGATGGAAAAGCCCACCAACCTGATGATGATCACCGGCGTGCTGATGCTGGAGCAGCGCCTGTCGATCGAGGCACTGCGCACGCTGATTGCCGAGCGTTTTCTCGCGTTCAAGCGATTCCGCCAGAAGGCGGTGGACACCGGTGCCGCGTGTCACTGGGAAACCGATGCCGATTTCGACATCGAATGGCACGTGCGCCTCACGGCATTGCCGGGCGCGGCGGGCAAGCCGGAATTGCAGCGCCTGGCCAGTCAGCTTGCTTCCACCGCGCTGGATCATTCCAAGCCGCTCTGGCAATTCCATCTGGTGGAGAACTTCAACGGTGGCAGTGCGGTGATTTCCCGCGTGCATCATTGCTATGCCGATGGCATCGCGTTGATCCAGGTATTGCTCTCGCTCACCGATGTGTCCTCCGAGCCTGCGCCCGGCGAGACGCTGGCCGATGCCTGGCTCAAGAAAGACGGCGAGAAGATCACGCGCCGCTTTTTCTATCCGGGGCAACGCCAGATCGACCAAGCCATGAAGCTCGGCGGCAAGATGCTCGACGGCAGCAAGGCCTTGTATCGCGATCCGAGCCTGGCCTCGGTCATGGCGCGTGAAGGCGGCGAGATCACGCGTGAGCTGTTGCAGGCGCTGTCTCTGGCCGATGATCCTCCCACCCCGCTGAAAGCACCGCTCGGCGTGATCAAACGTTGTGCCTGGGCCGATCCGTTGCCGCTGGATGAAGTGAAGGCCGTGGGCCGCGCGCTCGGCTGCACCGTCAACGATGTGCTGCTGGCCTGCGCTGCCGGCGCCTTGCGCAGTCACCTCATCGAGTGTGGCGAAGATGTGGACGGCCTCGTTCTGCGCGCCACCGTGCCGGTGAATCTGCGCCCGCTCGAGCACGCCAAGAAACTCGGCAATCACTTCGGTCTGGTGTTCCTCGAACTGCCGGTGGGCGAACCCAATCCGGTGGCGCGTGTGCGACACGTGGCCGACAACATGGATCGGATCAAGTCTTCCCGGCAGGCGATCATGACCTTCGGCGCGCTGGCCGCGCTGGGCATGACGCCGACGCCGGTGCAGCGCATGGCGCTGGATCTTTTCAGCCGCAAGGCCACCGCCGTGGCCACCAATGTGCCCGGCCCGCAAATGCCGCTGTATCTGGCTGGCACGCGCATCAGCGAGTTGATGTTCTGGGTGCCGCAATCGGGCAGCATCGGCCTTGGCTTGTCGATTCTCAGCTATCAAGGCCGCGTGCATTTCGGCCTGATCGCCGATGCCAAATCGATACCCGAACCGGGGCGCGTCACGGCACGCTTCGGCCAGCAGTTCGAGGCGCTGCTGTATTCGGTGCTGATGGAAGATTGGGGCGCGCCGATCGACCCGGCCGATGCGCAGGATACCCTGCGCAGGCTTTGCGGCACGGCCTAGCCTTATTCGGGCAGCGCCGCCAGCACGGCATCGGCGCGTGATACCGAGAACTCGCCCGGGGCCTCCACGAACAACGCCTTCACCACGCCGTTGTCGGCATACAGCGCATAGCGCTGCGAGCGCAGGCCCATGCCGTAGGCGGAGGCATCCATCTCCAGCCCCAGTGCGCGGGTGAACTCGGCGTTGCCATCGGCCAGCAGCACGATGTCGTTCGGTGTGTTCTGCGCCTTGCCCCAGGCGTCGAGCACGAAGGCGTCGTTGACCGCGACGAAAACCACCTCGATGCCGCGTGCGCGGAAGTCGGCGATGCGGTCGACATAACCGGGCAGATGCTTGGCCGTGCAAGTGGGCGTGAATGCGCCGGGCACGGCGGTCAGCAGTACGCGCTTGCCGGTAAACACTTCGCCGGTGCGGATGGGTGTGGGCTGACCATCGCGAGGCGTGGACAGGGTGATGTCGGGCAGGGTGTCACCGATGGCGATCATGACGCGGCTTCCTGTTCTGCGGAGGGATCAACATCGTAGCCTCAAGCTGAAGCAAGGCGAAACGCGCATGGTGCGGATTTATTCGGCGCTTGATTTTCCATGCCCCCGAATCCAGATAGCGAAGCAAGCGGCGCTGCCGCATCACCTTCAAGGAACAAACATATGAGCACTCATCGCAACCCGGTTTCTCGTCTGGCCGCGCAATACGGTTGGCCGAACGATTTCAAGCAACTTTTCGAGCGCGTGCTGCACGATGCCGATGCTGACCAGAGCAATGTGGTGACC
>JAEXRB010000140.1 GCA_023438325.1 Pseudomonadota bacterium
CCCAACGCCCCGCCGATTCCAGCGCGCCTGATGGCCCCGCCCTAACGGTGCGCGCCACCGGCGCGGCCGCAGCACTCGCTCATGTCGCGGCTCGCCCATGCCCTGCGCGTCGATGCGCACGTGGATCGCCCCGGTTTGGGCGGTATTGGCGAACGGGATGCCGCGCTCGCGATAACGCGCCAGCACGTCCTCGCGCGGCAGATCGAAACGGTTGCGGTGGCCTGCGCCGATCAGTGCCAGTTGCGGCGAAACCGCATCGATGAAGCTTTCCGAAGAGGAACTGCGACTGCCGTGATGCGGCATCACCAGCAGCCTGGCCGGCAGTGCGCTGGCTTGCTCGCGCACGAGGCGTTGCTCGATGGGTCGCCCGATATCGCCGGGCAACAAGGCCAAGCCTGTTGCGCCCACTTCCACGCGCAGCACGCAGGAGCTTTCGTTGCGCAGGTACGGAAAATGCTCGGGCGGATGCAGCAGGCGCAGGCGCACGCCGTCGAACTCCCACGCCATACCGGTTTCGCAGGTCGATTCTTCGGCCTGTGCCAACGCACGCGACACCACCATCCGTGACGGCGCATAAGCGCGTTTCACCGATGCCGCGCCACCGGCATGGTCGTTGTCCTCGTGGCTCAGGAGCAGCAGATCCAGCTTCGCCACGCCCATGCCGCGCAAGGCCGGAACGATGGCCGCCTCGCCCATGTCCAGTCCGCCGGGAAATGCCGGCCCCGCATCCACCAGCACGGCATGCTCGGCGGTACGCAACAGCACCGACAATCCCTGCCCGACATCAAACACGGTGAGATCGACGCTGCCCGCAGGCGGTTTCGACAACGCCGGAAACAACAGCGGCGCGAACAGCACCAGCGCCAGCGGCTTGCCCGGCATACCGCGCGGCATCAACAGCCAGAACGCACCCAGCAAGGCGAGCAAGAATGCCAGCGATGAAGGTGCGGGCAGATAGACGAGTGATCCATGCAATGCGGCAATCGGCTCCAGCCCCGTCCACAAACCTTGCATCAACCACGCCGAAAGCTGGAACGCCCAGGCTCCCGCACCGCTCCACGCAAGCTCCAACACGGTACCGACCAGTGCCACGGGCACCACGATGAAACTCACCCACGGCACTGCCACCAGATTGCACAACGGCCCGGCCACCGAGGCTTGCCCGAAAAACCAGACCGTCAACGGCAACAACCCCAGCGTCATCACGCCCTGCGCCGACACCAGCGTGCGCCACCACGCACTGCCCGTCGCTCGCGGCAGGCACCACAGCAACCATGCCACGCCGAGGAACGAGAGCCAGAATCCGGCATTGAGCACGGCCAGCGGGTCGGCGATGAGTACTACGATCAGCGCCAGTGCGAAGGCCTGCACCGGAACGAACGCTCGCCGCAGCATCACCGCCAGCAACGCGGCCGCGATCATCAGCAAGGTGCGCACCGTGGGAAGCGCGAAACCGGCCAGCGCGGTATAGCCGGTGGCTGCGATCAAAGCGGCGAAAGCGGCAGCCTGCGGCAAAGGCAGGCGCAACCCCGATCGCGGGAACACGCGATACGCCCCGCGCATCAGCAACGCGCCGAAACCTGCGACCAGGCCTACGTGCAATCCGGATATCGCGATCAGATGCGCAATGCCGGTGGCGCGCAGCACATGCCAATCTTCGCCATCCAGGGCGCGTACATCGCCGACCGCCAGCGCCTGCACGAAGCGCGCACGCGGTGCATCAATGGCCGACGCAATGGCATCGGACAAGCGCAGGCGCAAGACATGGATGCCCGAACCCGCGGCAAGCTCGGCGTTTTCGCTGCTTTCGCGCACGTAGCCGGTTGCGGCGATGCGTTTCTCCAGCGCATGGCGCTCGTAATCGAAACCGCCGGGATTCACCGTGCCGCGCGGCCGCTTCAATCGAACCGCCAGGCGCCATTCGCTACCGGGCGCGGGGACTACTTCGCTGCGGTACCACGCCAGCCGCAGGCGTCGACCATCGAGCACTTCCGCCGCATCTTGGCCACGCATCACGGCGAACTCGAAACGCACCCGCCCTTCGCCCTGCTCCGGCATGCCCAACACCCGACCTTCGACGATCAGATCCTCGCCTTCCAATGCCACCGGCAGGCGCGCTTCCATCGTCCAGCCGGCGACGAGCACGGCCCAGCCGAAACCCATCGCGACACCTGCGAACACGCGCCAGCGCGGGTATCGCAGCAACAGTGCGATGCCCGACGCCATCGCACTCCAGCACAGCCATGGAGAAATCGCCTGCGGCAAGGCCATCGCCGCGACGGCACCGAGCGTCAAACCGATGGCGAAAAGCAGGTCGAAACGCGGCGTCATGCACCTGGCTCCGACACTGCCATCTCACACCTCGTCGGCCGCCAGTTCGCGCAGCCTCCCGCCAGCCAGCTCCAGCGCACGATCCATGGTGCGGGCCAGCTTGCGGTCATGCGTGACGAGCACGAAGCTCGTGCCCACTTCGCGGTTGAGTTCGAGCATCAGCGCATACACCTGTGCGGCGGTTTTTTCGTCGAGGTTGCCGGTGGGTTCGTCGCCGAGCACGCAGGCCGGCCGCGTCACCAGCGCACGCGCCACCGCGCAACGCTGACGTTCGCCACCGGAAAGTTCGCCGGGCTTGTGTGCCAGACGCGCGGAAAGGCCGACGCGATCCAGCAACGCCGATGCAGCGGCCCTGGCGTCGTGCTCGGGTGTGCGCCGGATCAGCAGCGGCATCATCACGTTTTCCAGCGCGGTGAACTCGGGCAGCAGGTGATGGAACTGGTAGACGAAGCCAAGCGCGCGATTGCGCAGACGCCCGCGCGCGGCGCTGGAAAGCCGACTCATGGTTTCGCCCTGCACGAACACATCGCCGCTCGTCGGCGTGTCCAGCCCGCCAAGAATGTGCAGCAGGGTGCTTTTGCCCGCGCCGGAAGCACCGACGATGGCCACGGTTTCGCCACGCACCACCGACAACTCCAACCCATCGAACACCGGCGTGCGCAAATCGCCTTCGGCATAGGTCTTGGAAAGATTCGCGCAACGGATCACGGCATCGTTCATCGCAATCTCACTCATAACGCAGCGCCGCCGCCGGATCGGTGCGCGAGGCGCGCCACGCCGGATACAGGGTCGCGATCATGCACATCACGAATGCGATGCCCGCGATGGCCAGGATGTTGTCCACGCGCAGATCGGTCGGCACGCCGCCGCTGATGTAGTAGACATCCGCCGGCATCAGCTCGAAGCCGAGGATGCGCTCGATGAAATGCATCACGTGATTGAGGTTTTTCGTCAGCACGATGCCGCCGGCGATGCCGGTGACGATGCCGATGACGCCGATCAGCGCGCCCTGCACCACGAACACCGCCATCACCGAAGCCGGTGAAAAACCAAGCGTGCGCAGGATGGCGATGTCGGCCTGCTTGTCGGTCACCAGCATGATGAGCGAGGACACCAGATTGAACGCGGCCACCGCGACGATGAGCGAGAGGATCACGAACATCACGCTCTTTTCCATCTGGATGGCACGGAAGAAATTGGCATGATCGCGCGCCCAGTCGCGCACGCGGTAGAACTCGCCGATCTGATCGGCCAGATCGCGCGCCACGTACCAGGCCTGGAACATGTCGGTGAGCTTCAATCGCACGCCGGTCACACCGTCCCCCATGCGCAGAAGACGCTGTGCATCGGCCATGTGCACGATGGCGAGCTGCATGTCGTACTCCTGCATGCCGGCCTCGAAAATGCCGGCCACGGTGAAGCGCTTCATCTGCGGCACCACGCCCACCGGCGTGCTGCGGGCCTCGGGCACCAGCACCGTGATGCTGTCGCCTACGTCGGCACCGAGCATCATCGCCAACTCGGTGCCGATGAGGATGCGGAACGCGCCAGGCTGCAACTCGTCGAGCGAACCGGCCTTCATCTTCTCGCCCAGCATGGACACCGAAGGCTCCAGTGCCGGATCTACGCCACGCAGCAGCGCGCCCTGACTGCGCAACCCGGTGATCAACGATTCGCGTTCGATGTAAGGCGCCGCCCCCAGCACGCGTGCATCCTTGCGCGCCACGGCCACCGCATGTGGCCAATCGTTCATGTCCTCGCCCACGCCGCTGATCGTGGCGTGCGCGACCATGCCCAGAATGCGATTGCGCAGCTCCGATTCGAAGCCGTTCATCACCGAGATCGTCGCGATCAGCGCGACCACGCCCAGCGCGATGCCCAGCATCGAAACCAACGAGATGAAGGAAATGAAACGGTTGCGCCGTTTGGCGCGGGTGTAGCGCAGGCCGATCGCCAGTTCCAGCGGTCTGATCATCCAGTGGTGCTCGTGGTTTTGCCAGGGGAGGAAGTGGCCGGCGCGCGACCAGCCGTAGAGCGTGCATGATCGCGCATCCAGAGCCGAAGTTCCCGTCGCGTTGCGCGCGGCAGACTGTCTGCCGCCCAGGCGACATCACGACGACGGCCATCGACGGCGAACGCCAGCGTACCGAGCGGGCCACGCTCGTGCAGTGCCAACGCCTGTGCTGGATGCTCGTCGCCGTTGTCGTCCAACCATGCAAGACGACCGTCGCAACGAAACACCAGCGTCAACGGCAGATTCGACGCGAGCGCGCGCCACGCCCACCATGCCGATGCTGGCACCACGGCGAGCAGCATCTGCGGCAAAGCGGATAAATGGATCGCGAGCAGCGCCGGCACGGTCAATGCCAGCACCCAGATGCGCAACACGCGCGAAGGTCGCAGGCTCACGTGTATCGGTGGCGCGATGGCCTGCCTCATGGTTATGCGACGCAGCAACTGCGCAACGCGCGCCGCACGCTCACATCGTGAACGTGGGCTTGTCGCTGCTGATCATGCCGGCCAGATGCGTTTCGATCTTGCCACGCACCATTTCCCCCTCGGGCGAGTCGTTGAATTGCACGCCGATGCCGGCAGGACGATTGCCCTGCGCGCCCGTAGGGGTGATCCATACCACGCGCCCGGCCACGGGCAGGCGTTCCTTGTCGTCCAGAAGAGTAAGCATCACGAACACTTCATCGCCCAGGCCATACCGCTTGGGCGTGGGCACGAAGATGCCGCCGCCCTTGAGATACGACATGTACGCTCCGTAGAGCTGGCTTTTTTCCTTGATCGCCAACGACAGGACACCCTGTCTGGCAGCTCCGGCGCCTGGCAACATGGCGAGGTCCCCTGTGCACGTAAG
>JAEXRB010000219.1 GCA_023438325.1 Pseudomonadota bacterium
GTCCTGCCCAAAGGCCCGGCGCAATTGGGCACGTTGACGCTGAGGGCAGACGGCACGCTGAGCTTCATTTCCACAGCCGATGGCGAAGGCCGCATCGACGGCAAGCCGTTCGCGCGCGTGGCGCTGAAAACCCAGCTCGATGAAGGCGGCCCGACGCGTATCGATTTCGATACCGCCTGGTTCTACGTGGTGCGCACCGGGGACATGGTGGGCTGGCGGCTGCGCGATGTGGCGTCGCCGCTGCGGCTTGCGTTCGATGGCATTCCGCACTTCCCCGTCGATCCGTCCTGGCGCATCCAGGCACGCTGGGAAGCGTTCGATCCGCCGCGCACGCTGGAATACCTCTCCGTGCTGGGCACGCCCGATTCGGGCACGGTGTCCGGGCAAGCCGTGTTCGAGCGCGACGGAAAGCGTTTCACGCTGTGGCCAATGGATGCGGAGGATGGCCAGTTGTTCTTCGTGTTCGCCGATCGCAGCTCCGGCAAAGTCACCTATGGCGGTGGGCGTTTCCTCTACGCCGATGCGCCGAAAGATGATCGCGTGCTGCTCGACTTCAACCGCGCCTACAACCCGCCCTGCGCCCTCAACGGCCACGTGGTCTGCCCCACCGCGCCACCGGAAAACCGGCTGGCACTGGCGGTGGAAGCGGGCGAAAAGAAGCCGGCCGCAAAGTGATGCACATGACTTGCGCATGACCACGCTGGCTGGCACGGCTCGCGCCTCCACTACAATGCCGCAGTCTCAGTCCCAGTGATCCACGTGTCTGACCACCTTCCGCCATCGATGACCAGCCGCCGCCGCTTCACCCCCGTCCAGCTCTGGGGTGGCCTGATGGCGATGGCGACGGCGGTGTCGTTGCTGTTGTTCCTGGATCGCTACCTCGACCGCCTGGCGAGCGACCGTACCACCGACTGGCTGCGCATCCTGCTGGAAGAATCCACCAGCACCTTCGTGGCCGCGCTGCTGGTGCCGGTGATGGTGTACGCGACGCGCAAACTGCCGCCATTCGGCCCTCGCTGGCCACGCAACCTGCCGCTGCATGTGCTCATCGCGATGGCTGTCGGCCTGGCCCACATCACCGCTTCGCAGGCACTGCGCCATCTGCTGATTGCTCTGCCCGGGCTTGAGGGCGCGGCCGACTACAGCCTCTCCATCAACCGCTACATGCTCTCGCTGCCGGCCGGCTTCATCGTCTACGCCGTTGTGGCCGCGTTGACGATGGTGGTGGATCGTTACCGCGGCGCACGCAACCGCGAGCTGGAAGCGGTGGAGCTGCGAGCCCAGCTCACTCAGGCACAACTTCTGGCCCTGCAACGCCAGCTCGAACCACAATTCCTGTTCGGCACCCTGCGCTCCATCGCGCAACTGGTGTATGCCAACCCCAAGGCTGCCGAGGAAATGATCGCGCGCATGACGGCGCTGCTGCGGCACTCCTTCGACAGCGAAAAATCGCACGAAACCACGCTCGCCAACGAACTGCGCGTGCTCGATCTGTATCTGGAAATCATGCGCCTGCGCTATGCCGAACGCCTGTTCGTGCAAGTGGACGCACCACCGGAACTGGCGCGCGCTTCCGTACCGCGGTTTTTGCTGCAACCTCTGGTGGAGAACGCACTGGCACACGGTGACGACCCGGCAATGACCCTGGTGGCCGTGCGCGTGACGGTACGCAGCGAAGGCGAAAGCCTGGTGATCCGCGTGCGCGACCACAGCCATTGCGAAGACAAGTCCCCGCGCAGCATCGGCATCGTCAACGCCACCGCTCGCATCGCCCAGCTTTACGGCCAAGGCTACGGACTGACCAGCGAGCGCACTGCCGAAGGCATCGAAGTGACGGTCCGTCTGCCACTGCGACTGCCTCCCGTCTGACCGACGCCCATAACATGACCCGACACATCGAAAATCTTGCGGCCCTGGCTGCCCTTATCGGCGAGGAAGTCGCCGTCAGCCCCTGGCGCGACGTTACCCAGGCCGACATCAATGCCTTCGCCCAAGGCACCGGCGACGGCCAGTGGATTCATGTCGACCCCGAACGGGCCGCGCGCGAATCGCCTTTCGGTACTGCCATCGCGCACGGCTTTCTCACCATGTCGTTGCTGCCACGCCTGATGTTCGACGCCATCGCCATCGACGGCATCGCGCTGGCAATCAACTATGGGCTCAACCGCGTGCGCCTGCCCGCTCCCGTGCCTTCCGGCAGCCGCGTTCGCGCCCGCTTCAGCCTCCTCTCGCTGGAACCTGCCGGCACTGCGATGCAGGCCGCATGGACCTGCGAAATGGAACGCGAAGGCGGCGACAAACCGGTGTGCGTGGCCGAGTGGCTGATGCGCTACATCCCGGCCCGCCCAGAGAACTGATACAGCCGCGCCATCTCGGCGCGGCTGTATTGGCAACATGCGTCATGCCGGTGGTCAACGCCGTCATGCCGGCGCAGGCGATACCCGACAGGCACGATCCAGCGCCCACCCGGCCAGGCCGGGCGGACGCAACGACACGTCAATCCAGATCGATCACAAACGACCAGGTCACCGAGCGCGCCGTCGGATTGCCACTCCCCGTCGATTGCAGCGCGAACGCATCTCCCTCCGAGATTGGCACCGTATTGGTGAGATCCGAGCAAACGCTGGAGGCTTCCTGGATGAAGCAGGTCACCGCGGTATTGGCGCCATTGATCCGCAGCACGAATGTGTATTGCTGGACGTTGCCGCCCGCCACGCCCGCATTTCCACTCAAGCGCACCTGCAAGCCACGGATGGTCCCGCTTACCGGGGATGGCACCTGTTGAACTGCCTCGCTACGAGCACCATCACCGATCCCCACCCAGGTGGTTCCCGACGTATTCATCGAATTGTAGGAACTACCGAAGAACGGAACCGTGGTCGCACCCGCCGGACCTTGCGGGCCCTGAGCACCCGCCTCACCCGGCAAGCCTTGCGGGCCCTGCGCGCCCGGCAAGCCATCGGCACCTGCTGGGCCGGCCTCACCTTGTGGGCCTTGAGCACCATCCGCACCAGCCGGTCCTTGTGGACCTTGCGGGCCCTGAGCACCATCCGCACCGGCCGGGCCTTGTGGACCTTGCGGGCCCTGAGCACCCGTCTCACCCGGCAAGCCATCGGCACCTGCGGGACCTGCGGGACCTGCCGGGC
>JAEXRB010000230.1 GCA_023438325.1 Pseudomonadota bacterium
GCTGCACTCACTCCATCTCAAATCCTGCGACAGCTGGCTGAGGTTCGACGCTAATCAGGATATGAAATGCAATGACGCCCTGCCCTGTGGCGGATTGACACGCCCCAGGTACTGGATGATGCATTCAGCGCCAGTCACTGGTCACAACTCCAGAAAAACGCTGCAGCACAACTCAGCGCATGCGCGGATACACTGGGCGGTCGCTGGACATACAGCACACCGCGCCTGACGTCACGGTAATCCTCAACTCACAACCAAGGATCAGAATGAATTTCCCGAACAACCCGCTGTTGCGCGCCTGTGCATCAGGGCTCAAGTGAGCATGAGGCCGTTCCTGCATCGCAAGTGGTGTTCTGCCGGAGATCGGAATTGCCACGTATCTTTGCCAGAAACTGGACCGAACTGTTATTGGTCCAGTCTGCAGGAGTCAGCCGGACTGTGGGGCCGCTGGCACAGGCCGCAGCAACGAACAGCGTGCTGTCGCGCTCATCGGCCATGTCCGACGAGGCGGTGTGCATGAAGGCATTGGCTTCGGCCAGACACGCGGCATTGGCTGAGCGCTGCGTGTAGTTGCGGTATTGAGGCAAAGCAATCGCCGCGAGAATGGCGATGATGGCCACCACAATCATCAACTCGATCAATGTGAAGCCTGTATTACGCTGGTACACGACGATCTCCCCACAAGATGACGACGCCCTTCCCCCAAGCAAAATCCAGGCCAAGCATCGCGCGATGCGTGCCAAAACTTGGATTCAGAAGGCAACGCCTGTAGTCCGTACTTGAAGCCCCAACGCCAGTCACCATATGCCAAGTTCGGCAGGAAGCCGCCCAAATTCGCCCACCCACCAACTCATTCGGCCCTTCCATCGTGAGTGGCTATACTGGCCTCTTCGATGGCCTGTGCCCAGTCGTCCCGCCCTTGATTTCTCAGATCACTGCATAGCCGGAGAATGTCAGTCGCGTTCGGCGGCAACTGTTCGGCAGCACGCAAGTAGTAGGCCAGGGCGGCTTCTGGATGACTGGTCTTTGTGTAGATTACCGAGCCCAAGTGCAAGTATTCCGCTGCACCCAAGTTGACACGACGGGTAATGACCTCGATCAGACGCAGCGCCTGAACCTCATCCAACCCGATCTCCGCCCGGATGTTGGAGACCAATGTCCACAAGGTATTGCGTGTAGCGGTGGTCATCGGTGCCGTTTCCATCCGCGCCACCAATCGATCCCAGTCATCGGCCGTCACCGTACCTTGGATGGTCTTGTAGGTCACGATGTTGGAATACGCTGAGGGTGATCCCGTTTTTTCGGCAGCCTCTTGAACCGTCTCGATGGCCAAGGTCAGGTAAGGGCTGTCCTTGCCATGCCTTCTTCCCGCCATGTCAAAGTACACACCGCCTAGCGTGAGCCAAGCCCGGGGCGATTCCGGCGCGGCCCGCACGTTGTATTCGGCAAGGCGTATCAAATCACCCCAGATGTAGGCGCGAGTAGCGCCCGCCGCACCGACCGCAAAAATCAGGATGGCCGTACTCGCCACTCGCCACGGCAGACGCCACCCCCAGCGATCCCATGCTGCTACGAGCAAATCACCAAGCGCCAGCACCGCACCAATCAAGGGGAAATGATTGCGATGCTCGAAAACCAATTCCAATGCGATCACGTTGCTGGAAATGAAATGCCCTGCAAAAAACAGCAACACACCCAAGGCAAACAGCGGGCGACGCAAGCGCCAAGCCCATGCCCAAACCAACAGGGCCAGTACAAAGAGCAGGGACGGCAGCGTGGTGATCGGCTGCAACAGTCCGCGCGAAATCTCGAATCCATCGTAGTTGAATGGCATCCCACTTGGCAGAGGAACCACGATCTGCCCCAGATACATCACCAGTACACGGGCCTGCGTGAGCAGACGCTCGATGCTATTGAAATCACGCCCACCGTAAGCCTCGGTACTCCAGTAATGCGGCAGTAGCCAGAACAGATACAGGGCCGTACCCACCAGCGTCATCACCAGATAAAGACGACGCAGCGAGTGCGCACGCCAAGGCTCGGCGGCGCCGAAACGCAGCACGGTCAGTTCCAGCAACAAGCAGTAGAGCGGCAACAAGGCCGCGTCTTCCTTGCTTGCCATGGCAAGCACCCAAAATACCGTCATCAATACGCCGAAAGGCCAGCCTCGAAGGTTTTCAATCTGGGCCTGGCGCAGGCGCAGGTAGGCCCATAAGGCAAGTATCAGAAACAGCGTGGCCAAGGTCTGCATGCGCTGCACGACATACAGCACCGAGGAAACCTGAAGCGGATGGATGGCCCAGACCAAGGCCAACAACAAGGCGGCAACAGCAGCACGCTGCGGTGTCCATTTCGCCAGCAGCAAGAGGCGGCGAAAAAATACGGCGAGCGCGAAGGCTGTCAAAGCATGAATCAGCAGATTGGTCGCCTTGAACGCACTGGCATCGAGGCCGCCTTCTCGCCAGTAATCCAACGCAAAAGTCAGCATGGCCAGCGGACGCAAACTGCCACCAGCATGAAAGCTGGATGCAGCAAAGAGCACTGTATCGAGATCCAGCTTGTCGATCTTGATCAGCGGATTGCTGACGATGGTATGCGCATCGTCCAGCATGAAACCGCCACCAAGCCCCAGACTGAAAAGCCCCGCCGCAAACAGGGCAGCCAGCAGTGCACACAACAGGAAACGTCCAGCGGTGAGATTCATGTGCATCGCTCAAGGAGGGTCTGGAGTTGAGGGTATTGTCTTGAGCCGCGCCAAGCCGGCCTTTTCGACGGCCTCGGCCAAATCAGCATGCCCTTGGTTCCGCAGTTCAGCGCCCAATTGCCAAGCGAATGGGTCGCCAGCAGGCAATCGCTCCACGGCTTTGATGAAGTAAGCCAAGGCCAATTCCGGTTCGGCGAAGTCATCCATGACGATATTGCCGATGTACGCCAGCGTGCCGGCCCCGAGTGCAAATCGGGTATCAAGCGTGGCGAGCGCGGCCAATACCTGCGCTTTGTCCAACGCCACGCCAAGGCTGGCGTAGTGCGTGAGAATCAGCGGCGCGCGGGCATTGTCCCAGCTCATTCGCGCAATTTGCAGGCGATGCTGGAAGCGCTCCCAATCCTCCGGCGATACATCGCCGCGAATGGTCTTCAGCACCGTCAGCAGGGCGAGGCTATTAAGGGTATCGGGTGTGGACTCGGCTCCCGCGGCACAGGCATCAATCGCATCATCCAGATTCGGATTGCTCCGCACATTCACGCCGCCGCCAGCAATGAACAAGGCATCGCACAATTCGATCCAGGCACGCGGTGACGAGGGCGCCGCCTCGGTGCTTGCCTTAGCCAGCAGCACATTGCTGCTCCAACTATGTGCACGCAGCAAGGTGGCGCTACCGAGTGCAAGCAACACGGCTGCGCAAACGCCAGCAACCACGACGGATCGCATCGGCAAACGCTGGCTGAAATGCATCATCACGCTTGCCACCGCCAGCACCGCGCCGATCAGGGCGAAATGGTTGCGGTGCTCGTAAGCCAACTCCAGTGCCACCACATTGCTGGCAATGAAGTGCGCGCTGAAGAACAGGAACACGCCCAGCGCGAACAAAGGCTGGCGGTGTCGCAGGCGCCACGCCAGCACCAGCAAAGTGGCAACAAGCGCGATGGCCGGCAACGTCGTCCATGGATGCAACAGCGCGCGCGAAGCTTGCACCCAGTCGTAATAAAACGACATGTGGGAGGGCAGCGGCAGCAGGATTTGCCACAGGTACATGCACAACACACGCGGCTGGGTCAGGAGACGTTCGAGCGTGGAAAAGTCGCGTCCTGCATGCGCCTCCCATTGCCAGTAATGCGGCACCACCCAGAGCGCATAAACCGCCACTCCCGCGAGCATCGCCAGCGCATAACCGCGACGCAACATGCGCGCTACATCCACATCGACAGCGGCAAAGCGCAACACGGTCAATTCCAAAGCCAAAGTGTATGCGGGCAGCAATACGGAATCTTCCTTGCAGCTCATCGCGGCAGCCCACAGCAACAAACAGCCCAGCAATCCGGCTCGACCGGAGCGCCGCTGCATCTGGGCTTGTCGAGCCTGAAGATAGGCCAGCAAGGCCAATACCAAAAACAAGGTGCCCATGATCTGGAGGCGCTGCACTGCATACAGCACGGCGGACACCTGCAGCGGATGTGCGGCCCACGCCAGTGCAAGCATGGGAGCGATCCACATCACTCGCTTTTCAGGAACTCCTACGATCAGCAACAGACTGCGGAACAACCACGCCAATGCACAGGCGGTCAGCGCATGGATCAGGATATTGGTGATCTTGAACGTAGCCGGGTCAGCCACGCCGCCAGCGCGCCAGAAGTCCAGCGCAAACGTGAGCGTGGGCAGACCACGCATGTTGCCCGATACCTGCTTGGTAGCCAGCACCTCGTAAAGCGCGGCGGGGCTCAGTTCGGCAAGCTGGATGGACGGGTTGTTGACGATATTGGGGATATCGTCGAACACGAACTCACCCGGCAGCCCCGGCAGGAACAACAGCCCCGCAAGCAGCGCAACAATCAAACTGGCGAGAAGGAAGTGGCGCGTACGCAGGGGCATGGAGATCCGTCGAGTGAGGCGCAAACCATGAAGTGTGGATGCCAGACGTGGCAGGTGCAAAGCATAAAATCAGGCCAGGGCACCTCTTACATCTGCGAACTACTTGGCCGGTGCCCTGGGAATGCGCGACAGCTGCTCCACCCATTCATCCCATCCGGATTCCGAAAGGGCCGAAAGCATCTGTTCGATCCCGGCGTCACCTGCCGGCGACTGCTCCACTGCACGTATCAGGTAAGGCAATGCCTCCTCCGAAAAAGGCGTGTCATTGAGTGCATACGAGGCCAGCCTCAGGTTCTCGCTGGGAGAGTATGTGGTTCGGCGGGAAAGAATCTCCATCGTCGTCAACACACCGCGCTCGTCCATCGGGATGCCACGCTGTGCATTCTGGATCATCACCCATATGACGTTGCGGTTCTGCACGGTCATCGGCACCTGCTCAAGGCGCTGGTGGAACCGATCCCAGTCCTGCTGGGTTACATTCCCCTTGATGGTCTTGTAGTTCACCACATTGGACAGCAGCAATGCCGAGCCGAGCCGCTGCGCGCCCTGCCGACAGGTTTCAATGGCGCTGTCCAGATGCGAGCTGCCCGGCCTCAATCTGGCGAGATAGGCGTGCACCCCACCCAGCGCCAGCCAGGCACGCTCCGAATCCGGCGCAATGTCCACGCCGTATTGTGCAAAGCGCAATGGTTCGCCCCAGGCATGCGCACGGATGACCGTGGCCGTCCCCGTAGCGGCAAAGACAAGTACCACCCAGGCCACACCCCACTCCAGCCGCACACTCCAGCGCAGCAAGGCCGCAACCATCATATCGCCCAAGGCCAATACCGCACCGATCAGCGGGAAATGATTGCGATGCTCGAAGGCCATTTCCAGGCCAATGACATTACTCGTCATAAAGTGGCCGGCGAAAAACAGGAGCACACCACAGGCGAACACAGGGCGTTTCGCACGCCAGCGCCAGGCCCAGACCAGCAATGCGGCAATCAGGCCCCAGGCGGGCAGTGTGGTGACTGGATCCAGCAGCCCACGGGATACCTTCAAATCGTCGTAAAAAAAAGGCAATCGCTCGGGCAGGGGCAGCAGAATCTGGCCGATATACATCACCAGCACCCGGCCCTGGGTGAGCAACCGTTCGGCAGAGGAGAACGTCCTGCCCGGGTAGTCGCCCCAACTCCAATAGTGCGGCACCACCACGAGCAGGTAAGCCGCCACGCCCACCAGCGCCGCAACTGCATACCCGTGCTGCAGGCCGCGCGCCAGGGCAGGCCGTGCCGCACGGAAGCGCAGCACGGTCAGCTCCAGAACCCACGCATAGGCCGGCAACAGGATGGAATCTTCCTTGGCTGCAAACGCCAGCACCCAGAACAACCCGGTCAGTGCGACATACCTGCGGCTGCGCCGAGCGTCGATTTGCGCATGGCGAGCCTTGAGATAGGCCCATAGCGCCAGAACAAGAAACAGGGTGCCCAGCGTCTGCATGCGCTGCACCACGTACAGCACCGAAGACACCTGGAGCGGATGGACAGCCCATAGCCCGGCCAGGGCAAGGGCCACCAGCGCGGCACGGCGCGCGGGCCAGTGCGCCAGCAGCAGGAGCTGGCGAAAAAACAACGCCAACACAAAGGCTGTCAACGCATGGATCGCCAGGTTGGTGGCCTTGAACACCTGTGGATACAGGCCACCAGCACGCCAGTGATCCAAAGCAAAACTGAGCATGGAAAGGGGGCGGGAGCCTTGACCGGGCTGGAAGCTGTAGGCGGCAGCCAACAGGTTGTCTGGAGTCAGTTCGATGACGTGGAGTGAGTCGTTTTCCTGGATATTGGGCCAATCATCGAAGATGAAACCGCCCCCCAGTCCGGGAAGGAACAGGCAGGTGGCCAGCAAGGCGCACAACGCCGCCAGGATCAGGAAACGATTCTGCGAGTAAGCCATTGGCACCCTTGATGACTAGCGAAAAACACATGGCGCGAAAACAACATTGACAGGCCGCAAAAACGAAAAGCGCCTTCCGGCGCTTTTCGCTAGATACAGCCGACAGTATGAAGACTGTCGCTCTGGACCTGAACCGCTTAGTTGGTGCCAATAGGGGTACGGAGGCTACAGGTGCCGCTTCCCATGTTGCACTGGGTGCCTTGGATGATGGCCGCATTACCGCGGACCTTTGCGGCAAAGGTGATGTTGGAACCGGCGTTGTAATGGGCGGTCGTTCCGCGCGTACCAGAGGCACAGGCAGCGGCGGTAAACGCGGTCGGATTGCGATTATCAGCCGCATCAGCCACGGCAGCATTGACGTAGGCCTTGGCTTCCGCCAGGCACGCGCCATTGGCCGAACGCTGAGTGTAGTCGCGGTAGGCCGGCAGCGCGATGGCAGCCAAGATGGCGATGATCGCAACCACGATCATCAGTTCGATCAGGGTGAAGCCTTTCTGGTTCTTCATGGGAAATTTCCTTTGTATTCAACAGTGGAAGGTTAGCTAACTACCCGATGCGCGGACTGGCTCGTGCGCCTTGTCCTTGGCCGTGAGGCCAGACGTTGCATCGGCGGAATAGAGACTAGCAGCAATCATGCCAACCTGAATCCAGGCACTTCATTTGTGGCAGAGCGTGACACGAATCACGGACCCTCATCAGACTCACACCACCCCACAGCTATGCGGTGATGCAAAGCACGGAAATGATGCCTTGGTGATTTTGACATTGCGTCATTTCATGTCACTTTGTGACGCTTTGGGACAACCCACACAGCCTGCATGCTCAGGAGTACGCCACCGCATCTTTCGGGCCACTACCTTCTGGCCTTGCACACTTGCTGTCAGGCATGTGCGCCAAATTCCTGAACGGCGTGGTAATGTTGCCACCGATGAAGCGGGCAGCTCGCGCTGCCACCCATGAGGGGCTGGGCCAACGCTTCCACTGTCAATGCCATCATTGAGGACGGAGGGAACTCCCGCCATGTCTGCCACACGAGCCGCTGCCAGCAAGGCCGCACCACGCAATCCCAACCCGATGCAGCAATTCGTCTGGACGGGGGTGGACAAGCGCGGCACCAAGATGAAGGGCGAAACACTCGCCAAGAACGCCAGCCTGCTGAAGGCCGAGCTGCGCAAACAGGGCATCACACCCAACTTGGTAAGAGCCAAGCCCAAGCCACTGTTTGGCTCGGCAGGCAAGAAGATCACGGCGCGCGATATCGCCATCTTCAGCCGCCAGATTGCCACAATGATGAAATCGGGCGTGCCCTTGGTGACTTCGTTCGAGATCATCTCCGGCGGACAGAAAAACCCAAAAATGAAAACGATGCTGGACGACATCCGCGCCAGCATCGAAGGCGGCAGCACACTGCACGAGGCGCTCGGGAAGCACCCACTGTACTTCGACTTGCTCTACCTGAATCTGGTGAAAGCAGGCGAAAGCGCGGGTGTACTGGAGACCGTGCTTGAAACCATCGCCAGCTACAAGGAAAACATCGAAGCCCTCAAGGGCAAGATCAAGAAGGCGATGTTCTACCCGATCATGGTACTGGCGCTCGCCCTGATTATCAGCGCGGGCCTGCTGATGTTCGTGGTGCCGCAGTTCGAGGAAGTGTTCAAGGGCTTTGGTGCCGACCTGCCTGCGTTCACGAAGATGCTCGTCAGTTTGTCCCACTGGATGGTGTCGTACTGGTGGCTGCTGTTCGGCAGCATAGGCATCGGAATTTTCGCCTTCATCCAGGCCAAGAAACGCTCCAAGTCGTTCGGGTTCTTCCTGGATCGGATGATCCTGAAAATCCCGGTGATCGGCGAGATCATGCACAACTCGGCCATCGCCCGCTTCGCCCGCACGCTGGCGATCACTTTCAAGGCCGGCGTGCCGCTGGTTGAGGCGCTGGATATCGTGGCCGGCGCTACCGGCAACATCGTCTACGAAAAAGCCGTGTTCCAGATCCGCGACGACGTGGCCGTGGGCTACCAGCTCAATGTATCGATGAAGCAGGTCGATCTGTTCCCGCACATGGTGGTGATGATGACCGCCATCGGCGAAGAGGCCGGTGCGTTGGACTCGATGTTGACCAAGGTGGCCGAGTTCTACGAACAGGAAGTCAACAATGCCGTGGACGCACTGGCCAGCCTGATCGAACCCATGGTAATGGTGGTGATCGGCACCTTGGTGGGCGGCATGGTGATCGGCATGTATCTGCCCATCTTCAAACTCGCGTCTGTTGTTAGCTGACGTGTTCGGTTTTCTGGTGGAATACCCGGCGCTGGCAATTGCCAGCGCCGCTGTTTTGGGCCTGCTGGTGGGCAGTTTCCTCAATGTGGAAATCCTGCGCCTGCCGCTGCGTATGCAGTGGCAGTGGGAGCGGGATGCGCGTGAGGTGTTGGCGCTGGAGGCTCCGGCGGCAACCGAATCGGCACCACCCGGCATCGTGGTGGAGCGTTCGCACTGCCCCAAGTGCGGACATCAGCTGGCCTGGTGGGAGAACATCCCGTTGCTGAGCTTTCTGGCGCTCGGCGGCAAGTGTCGCGGCTGCAAGGCGAAGATTTCCTGGCAATACCCGGCGGTGGAAGCACTCACTGGCGTGCTGTTCGCGCTGATCGTGTGGCGCTACGGCATCACGTGGCAGGCCGGCGCGCTGCTGGTGGTCACGGGCTTTTTCGTCGCGATGTCGGGCATCGATGCACGCACCACGCTGTTGCCCGATGCACTCACCCTGCCCTTGCTGTGGTTCGGCCTGCTGGTGAGTCTGGTGCCGCTGTTCGTTTCGCCTGCCGATGCCATCCTCGGTGCGGCGGTGGGTTATCTCTCGCTTTGGAGCGTGTACTGGGGCTTCAAGCTGCTCACCGGCAAGGAGGGCATGGGCT
>JAEXRB010000239.1 GCA_023438325.1 Pseudomonadota bacterium
AAGGAGGACACCACCGGAATCAGGATGGTCTGTGCGAACAGCACCGGGCAACTTACCTTCAACCGCCCACGCGGTGTGGTGCGGGCATCATCCACGAGCGCACGGGCGCGCTCGACTTCGTTCATGACGGCCAGGCAGCTCCGATAGAAGTCCTGTCCGAGTGGGGTTACCTGCAGGCGGCGTGTGGTGCGCTGGATGAGACAGACGCCAAGTGACTGCTCCAGCCGGCTCAGATGTTGACTCAATAGTGATTTGGTGACGCCGAGCATGCGGCTGGCCGAACTCAGGCTGCCCGATTCAACGATGGCAGCGTAATACTTCAAGTCATTGAGATCCAAGTGGTTTCTCCACACTGACATGATGCTTTGCTAGGTGATGATGCCAGATTGTTCTGATTTTTGAACAATGTTTGGCAGTATTTGGACTATGCCATTCGTTCAGCCTTGGCAAGAATCCCCTCAGACGAATCATAGAATTCGCAGCGTGCGCTTCCGCGCACGTCCCAAGCCATCGCCAGGGAGGGAACAATGCGAGCGTTCATTATCAGCCTGTGTGGCACCTTTTTTCTGTGCCTGTGTGCTGCAGTCATTGCGCAAACAGGAAAGAATCTGGAGCTCCCCGCGACCCATTTTTCGGTGGATGAGAGCCTGTCTCCCGCAGAGTTGAATCTGGATCACCATGCCCTGGCGCCGGGTTTTTCCCATGCCACGCTACCTGCCAATCCTTTGGCTCCGGAGGCGCGAGCCATCGGGCAAGTCAGCTGCCAAGGCTGTCATACATTGGAAGCCGAGCATTTCGCACATACCGTGCATGCCATCGGCATGGATGTGGCGATCCGCGCCAATCCGGCTACGCATACCTGCGAGGCCTGTCATGGGCCTGGTTCGGAGCACGCCATCGCGCCCACCGCACCAGGCAAGATCATTGCTTTCACTCAGCAGGGCGGTACGCCGCTGGATATCCAGGCCGGCGCATGTCTTGGTTGCCACCAAGGCGGTGCACGCGATCACTGGCTCGGTTCGATACACCAACGCAATGACGTGACGTGCACCGATTGCCACAACCCGATGGCAAAGTTCTCCGCCGAAGGCTTGATGGTCAAGCAATCCATCAGCGAAACCTGCGCCACCTGCCACAAGGATGTCCGACTGCAATTCAATCGTCGCTCGCACATGCCTTTGCCCGAAGGACAGATGGCTTGCGACGACTGCCACAACCCGCACGGCAGTCTGAATGGAACATTGTTGAAGACGGCTACGGTCAACGAGACATGCACCCAGTGCCATGCCGAAAAACGCGGGCCGTTTCTGTTCGAGCACGCCCCGGTGCGTGATTCATGTCTGAATTGCCACACGCCGCATGGTTCCAATCAGCATGCCCTGCTGGTGGCTCCTGTGCCGTTCCTGTGCCAGCAGTGCCACTCGCACGTACGCCATCCCAATGACCTGCAACTTCCCGGTGGCCTGGCCGATGGGCAGTTCGCGGATGAGCGCCTGATAGGGCGCGGCTGCCTGACGTGTCATGCGCAGGTGCATGGTTCCAACCACCCATCAGGCCCGCGCCTGCACAAGTGACGGAGAAGTCAGGATGAAACCCATCAAGACAGCCGCATTGCCCTTGGCGCTGATGGCAATACTCCACGCCGGTGCGGGTGCCGCGCAGGACTCCGGCACGGGCGTGGACTTCGCGTTCGGAAGCAAGCTCGACGGCATGGCTTCGACAGCGTTGGATTGCGATCCGCGCGGCCTTTCCTGGCTTCAGGCGGATAACAAACGCACGCCCAGTGGCACGTTATACATCTGTGCTCCGGAGGTCGTCGCCACGGCACACGGCGAATGGCTCAGGTCGGGCCATGCCACGTTCGGCTGGCTGTTCGCCGGGGGCGACACTGGATCGGCGAATTGGTTGCGCTACAGCGACTGGAGCGATGGCTTCGTGCTGGGCCGCTTCGGGCTGGATTTGGTCCGCCCGGAGGATGGTACGTATGTGGAACTGCGTGCCAGCCATGCATCGGCCGACAATCAATACCTCAAGGCAACCGTAGGGCGTGCCGGAAAATACAAAGCCGAAGCATTCATCCGCTCGCAGCCCAACGTGATGAGTACCACCGCGCGTTCGATCTGGAGCAACAGCGGCGGCAACCATCTCGCGTTGATCAGTGGTTTGACGCCTGCGGCCAGTACTCCTGACCAGGTGGCTGCCGTATCGGCAGCAGCCGACCCGATGCGGCTCCAGGTCACGCGTGACAAGCAAGGCCTCGCGTTCAACTATTTCTTCGACAAGCGCTGGACGGGCTATTTCAGCGCCACCAACGAAGAACGCAAGGGCGCGCGCGCTTTCGGCGGAGCTTTTTTCTTCAATTATCCCTTCCCCGCCAATGGCGGCATCTACGAAACCCCGCGCCCGATCGAGGACAGCACCGTCAACCTCAACACCGGTTTGCGCTATGCAGGCAACACATGGCGCATGGATTTGGCCTACAACGGCTCGCTGTTCCGTAGTCGCCATACCGGTTTCATCTACGACAATCCCTTCGCCCTGTGGACTGTGGTGGGGGGCGCGGCTGCGATGTCGCCCTTGGTCGGCGAATTTGCCAATGAACCGGACAACGACTACCACAACTTGCGTGCCACCCTGACGTTCAAGGTGGCGATGAATGGCGAGCTGTCGCTCAGCGCCGCTGGTGGCACGATGCGGCAAAACGACTCCCTGTTGGCCCCCGCCAATTGCGTCGGCAACTTCGGCATTGACCTGTCGCCACTGGGATCTCCGGTGAATCCCTTCTTGTTCGACTGTGCCGACTGGAACACCCCCGCTGCGCTTTCCCGCCAGACGGCCGATATGCGTATCGATACCAGCAACGCTGATGCAAACCTCGTCCTTCAGCCGAACCAGAAGACCACCGTGCGGGCCAGCGCCAAGTTCCGTCGCGAGGACTATCGCAACACCTATCTCGCCTTCAATCCGCTCACCGGACAGTACGGCTATGTGGCCGAGAACGGTGCGCAGGGAGCCGTGGTTCCTGGCGAAATGGGCATTTATGATCCGATACTGACACCCGGCGTGAAGACTCGTATCCGCAGCCTTCCGCTGGACAAGGAAGTCCACGAGCTGGTCATCGGCGCTGACTTCCGCGCCGATCGCAAGAATACTTTCGGTGCAACCTACACTTACACCGATACCGAGCGTACCCATCGCGAGCGCAATTCGGTTGAAGACCACGCCCTCAAGCTGACCTGGGCCAATCGCGCGCTCGATTGGATGCTGTTCCGCGCCAACTACCAATTCCTCAAGCGCAGCGGCGACGAGTACAACTACGATCCTTACGAATTCACCTTCTCAGGCAGCCTGCCGGGTTTCGTTTATGACCCGGCCACTGGCATGCCGCATACGGTCGACGCGCTGCGCAAGTACGATGTGGCCGGGCGCGACCAGCACAAGCTGACCTTCATCGCCAGTTTCATGCCCTCGTCGGACATGAGCTTCAATGCCACTCTGCGTGGCGACTGGAACGCTTACGATGCCGAGCTGGGCCGGCAGAACTACGACACCTACGGTTTCAGCTTGTCGTGGGACTGGCAGCCGACGCTGCAAACCCAGGCCAGCGCTTATGTCGGTTGGGATCACGCCAAGCTCGGTATCGCCAACGTCAACGAGATCGCCACGGCACCGGATGACCATTCACTCGGCGGGGCCGTCTATGACGAATCGGGCCGTTGGTGGGTGGATGATACCCATCGCAATCGCAACGTCGGGGCTACCTTTGCGCATCAGTTTGGCAGGGCCACCTTCGATGCATCGTGGAACTTCGTGCATACGCGCGGCATTACCGCCTACAACTACGCCTCACCGATTGCATTGGCCTATCCCGGTCTGGCCGAAGCCGACTTGGCTGGACGTTTTCCGCAGATGACCTATCGCGTCAACACCTTGAGCCTCGGGCTGACGATTCCGCTCAAGGATCGTTGGTCGCTGCGCCTGTTCGATACGTATGAGCGTGGCCAGATCACCGATTGGCACTATCAGGGGCTGGATGATGGCTTGGTCATCGATCATCGCGTTTATCTGGATGCCGGGCAGCGCGGTTACGGGGCCAACCTGATCGGCTTGATGTTGGAGGTGAAGCTGTGAACAGCGTGATCAGAGTGGGGCTTTTCCTCATGCTGGCTGCGGCTGCGCCAGGCGCATGGGCAGGTGCGATGGACGTGATCGACCTGCGGCACCCGCCCAGAGTCGATGGCGACCCGGTTGCAGGCAAGGAAAAGGCACAGGTTTGCAACAATTGCCACGGTGCCGACGGCAAGGCTCCGGTGCCGAATTTCCCGAGCATGGCGGGTTTGCCCAAGAGTTACCTGTACTGGAAACTCGTGGCGTTCAAGGAATCCTCGCGCTCCGACTCCATCATGACCCCGCTGGTGACGGCCAATACTCTGGAAGATTTGCGCGACATGGCCGCGTTCTACGCCAGCCTCCCGCTGGAAACACCTTCGCAGCTCACTCCCATGCCAGTGGACGAGGCCGTGCTTGCACGTGGCAAGACACTTTATCTCTCCGGTGATGCCGGGCAGGGCGTGCCTGCCTGTCAGGGGTGTCATGGCGAGAAGGGCCAAGGGCCTTCCGATCCTCGGCCGTATCAAACGATCTGGCCACCGCTTTACGGCCAGCAGGCCATGTACGTCAGTGAGCGCCTCACCAACTTCAACAAGGGCCATGCCATTGATTCATCGATGGACAAGATCATGCAGGGTGTCGCAAAGCGCTTGACGCCCGAGGACATCGAAGCATTGGCGGCCTACATCGAACGGCTGGATGGGCGCTGAGGAAAGGCGTCGATTTTTCCCCACACCAAAGCCCCGTATGCGTGAGCCTTCGGGGCTTTTTCATGGGCACGCCGTTTTTCGGCATCGGGGCATGGCGCCATCGTCGGCTTGTTGTGTATCTTGGGCGTGTGGATCAACGGGGAGCGGGAGCTTCGCGCGTCACTGCCACTCGATTCGACGTGGTACGCGTGCTTCACCGTCCATCGCTCACGGCAAGAAGGCGATCATGCGCCGGATGTTTTTCCTGGTTTGCAGACATGCCGGCACGCGCTCGCTGGCGCTGGCAGTCAGCATCGTGTGTGCGGTTGCTTGCCGAGGCGCCACTGAAGGCGCGATGGGTGCCATCCGGATAGCGTATTTGCTGTCATGGCGCAGTTACGAAAAAACCCGGCGCATCGGCCGGGTTCTCTGATTTGCCGCAGGCCCGTGACTCAACGGCCTGCTTTGGTCGGGGAGACAGGATTCGAACCTGCGACCTCT
>JAEXRB010000267.1 GCA_023438325.1 Pseudomonadota bacterium
GGTTCGAGCAGTTGCGCGAGCGGGAAATCGCGCACGTCGATGGGTTGGCGTCCGGCATCGAGGCGGGAAATGTCGAGCAGCCCGCCCAGCAACGCCTCGGTGGAACTGAGCGCGCCACGCACATTGCCCACCAGTGGCCGGTATTGCTCGTGCGTCAGCCGTTCATCGAGGGCGTGGGTAAACAGTTGCGCGGCATGCAGCGGCTGCAGAAGATCGTGGCTGATGGCAGCGAGGAAACGGCTCTTGGCCTCGTTGGCACGCTCGGCGGCGCGGCGCGCCTGATCCAGCTCGCGAGTGCGTTCATCCACACGCAGTTCGAGGGTTTCGTTGGCACGGGTCAACTCGGTTTCAGCGCGACGGAACTGGGTAACGTCGGTGAAGGTGGCTACGAACCCACCATCGGGCATCGGGTTGCCGCGAATCTCCACCACGGTGCCATCGGGAAACTTTCTTTCCGAAAGATGCGGCGTGCCGGCGCGCATGTGCTGGATGCGTCGCTGCACTGCCGCTTCCATTTCGCCGCCGCTGCCAAAGCCGCGCTCCAGCGCCCAGCGTGCAAGGGTTTCCACCGGCTGGCCGACATGCAGCAAGGATTCCGGGAATCCGAACAATTCGGCATAACGCCGGTTCCACGCCACCAGCCGCTGCTCGCCATCCACCACGCTGATGCCTTGGCTCATGTTCTCCAGTGCCGCTTCCAGCAAGCGTTGATTGAAGCGCGAGACCTGCGAGGCTTCGCCCACGATGATCGCAACGGTTTCCAGATCCGGGCCCAACTGGGTGCGCGCGGTATCCAGCAGCAGGCGCGCAGAAGCGGCGCCCAACACGCTGGCCAGATCACGCTCGACTTCGGATTGCAGCTGCGCGGATGCGAAAACCTCGTCACCGGCCTCGGCAAACAATTGCTCCACGCGCCCCGACTGAAGGAAGCGCGAAGCCAGATCATGCAGCGCCGGACTCGGAATGCGGCGACGGCTTTCCGCATCCGGTTTGCGCTGCCAGGCGTGATCGATCAGCCACGAGACCAAGGTCGCCACGGCCAGACTCACCACCACCGCGCGCAACACGCGGCTCCAGCCCGTCAACCCGAGGAATCCATCCGGCGAGAGGAACGTCCACCCGAACGGCCCATGCTGCAACCATGCGGTATCGGAAAACAGCAGCGGCCCGAGCGAGGGCAGCAGCAGCACCCAGATCCACACCAGCACGCCCAGCACCATGCCGATCAGCACTGCGGAAGCCGAGGTGCGCGGCCGCCACATCGCAAATCCCAACGCAGGCGCAATCGTGGCGAGGGCCGAAAACGACACCGCGCCGATATCGGCCAACGCTTCGCTGCCGGCAATCGCACGACTGTAAAACCATGCCAGCAACACCACCGCGACGATGCCGATGCGACGTTGCAACAGCACCTCGCCGCGCCGACTTGGCCCACCCGGCTGCGCCCACGCACCACGCACGCGCAAAGGCGCGAGCCAGTGATTGCCGATCATCAGACTCAATGACAACGTGGCAAGGATGACCATGCCGGTAGCGGCACTCAGGCCGCCGAGAAAGGCCAGCAAGGCCAGCCCGCCCTGCCCTTGGGACAGCGGCAATGCCAGCACGTAGAGATCCGACGGCACGCCCAAGGGCGCGAGCTTCTCCAGGCCTACCCGCGCCAGCGGCAGCAGCGGCAATGCGATCAGCACCATGTACAGCGGAAACATCCAGCGCGCAGTGCGCAAGTGACGCTCGTCGCGGCACTCCACCACGCCGACATGGAACTGATGCGGCAAGGTGAACATGACCAGCACGCCCAGCAGCACCAACGCCGGAAACCCCTCCGCACCGCCGGGCTCCGGCGTGAGCGGCGGCGCAGGCCAGTTCGGCCCGACCACCACGAACGCGCCCAGCGTCAGCATCACGCCCAGCTTGAACAGCGATTCCACCGCCACCGCCAGAACCAGGCCGCGGTTGTGTTCCACCGCCGAGGCACTGCGCGTGCCGAACAGCATCGCGAACAACGCCATCGCCAACGCCACGTACAGCGCGCTGTCGCCCCATGGCGGCGGGGTCAACTCGCTGGCGCGCGTCAGCATGCCGTAGCTCATCGCGACGGCCTTCAACTGCAAGGCCACATAAGGAATCAGCCCGAGCAGCGCCACGCCGGTGACCGCAGCGGCCAACCACGAATTGCGCCCGAGCCGCGTCGCAATGAGATCGGCGATCGAACTGGCATTGTGCTCGCGCGCCAGCCGGATCAACTGGATCAGAACGCCGGCGCCGAACACGTACACAAGAATGGTGCCGACGAAAGTCGGCGGCAGCGGCCAGCCGGAACGTGCGGCCTGAGTCACCGTGCCGTAGAAAGTCCACGACGTGCAGTAGACCGCCAGCGAAAGCGCATACACCGCCCCCCAGTGGCGATCGAGCTTGAAACCACGCCGTTCGCCCCACAGCGCCGCACCGAACAGGAGCCCCAGCCAAGCCAGACTCGCGGCGACGACGATGGTATCAGTGAGCATGGGGATGCCGCGGAAACTAAATCAGCCGAGCAACGCCACGATGTCCTTTTCCAGCTTGGCCGGCGCATCGTTGGGCGCGTATCGACGCACCACGCGGCCCTGGCGGTCGATCAGGAACTTGCTGAAGTTCCACTTGATCGCCTCGGTGCCAAGGAACCCGGCTTTCTCCGATTTCAGCCAGCGATACAGCGGTTCGGCACTTGGCCCATTGACCTCGATCTTGGCAAACAGCGGAAAGCTCACGTCATAGTTGAGCGAGCAGAAATTCTTGATCTCCTCCGCGTCGCCCGGCTCTTGGTGGCCAAACTGATCGCAGGGAAAGGCCAGCACCTCGAAACCCTCGTCGCGATGCGCCCGATAAAGCTTCTCCAACCCTTCATACTGCGGTGTGAAGCCGCACTTGGAAGCAACGTTGACGATCAACAAAACCTTGCCGCGAAACGCCTCAAGCGCACGCGGCGCGCCGTCGATGTCCTGGACGGTGAAGTCGTAGAGCGAGGCCATGATGCAATTTCCGAAGTGGGAGGAAGCGGCAGATTACCCGAGGCGGGCGCGGCGTGGACAAGCCTCCGGCATGAACCGATGCCACGTCATGGCACATCCGCCGAAACCTCCATCGCCGGATCATGTTTTCGCGTCGGATCCGGCCTGGCGCCGCCATGCGATCCGCGCCGCGCGCACGGTGTTGGCATTGAGCCGCGCCACCTTCTCCGCCGCCTGATACCCACCTGCCAACACGAACAATATCGGCACGCCCGAGCGTTGCGCCATGCCGAACACGGTCAAATCGCGCCGGAACAACTCGCCGCTGGTGAGCTTCACCCGGCTCTTGGGATCATCGCGGTGACAATCGACGCCAGCCTGATACACCAGCAAATCGGGACGATGCGCCTCGATCAGCCCTGCCACTTCTTCGAGCACTTCCAGATAGCGCGAAAAACCCTGTTCCGGATGGATCTGGTACGCCCAGGAACGCACGCCGCCACGACAACCGAATCGCGTGCCGAAGATCGAGATGGCATACAGATTGGGCAAACGCGCCGCAAACGCCTCGGTGCCATCGCCGCCGTGTTCGTCGCAATCAATCACCATGATGCGCCGCTGCGGCATCACATGCGCCAGCAAGGCCAGCCCGTTGAGCGCGCAGAAACCACTGCCGGTAGCAGGATGGGCATGGTGGAATCCACGCGCGATATTCATCGCAATGCCGTGCTCCAACGCATGCCGGGCAGCCTGCAACTGGCCTCCGAGCATCGCCAGCGAAGCATCGCGCACGCGCGGCGTCCAGGCGATGCCCTGACGGGATGCCTGCGGCGCCAAGCCGTGCAGAAATGCTTCCAGATAATCGGCATCGTGCAGCCCTTGCAGCAGCGCCGGATCGACCAACTCGGCCTCATGCTGCGTCACCAAGCCCATCCGCAGCAGCCTTGCGCGCGTGATACCCAACCTCGCCAGCAAGGGCACTTCGGCCGGCGCATAGGCATCGCAGAACCAGGCAGGAATGCGCATCTCAGACCCTGCCGATCCGGGCAGCGGCAAAACGCAGCAGATCGTCGAGCGTGGTGCTGCCCGGAGACAACAGATTGCAATGCACCTGACGTCGGAACTGCTCGCCGAATGCGCGCTCGCGATGCGCAGGCTCCAGTGCCAGCGTAGTCAGCCGCAGGAAACGCACTTGTGCCAACGCCGATAGTGAAAACACCTCACCATTCGCATGATGCCCAAGTGGTACGGCATCCTCACGATGCCGAAGTGCCGCCAGCCCGCCGGGCGGAATCCTCACCCCGCAGATCACGGCTTCCTGCAGGAACATCGCCGAATGCGATTCGCCCAGCCCGATCTTCTCCACCAGCACCGGTTCCCCGTGCGCATCCACCCAGAAGTTGACCCGCCCACCGCGTCGAATCTTGCCGTGCGCAACTTCCAGAAAAAACTCCTCGGCCTGCGAGCAGCTCCCGATCTCCGGTTTCTCCAGCATGACGGGCAAGACCGGCCGCGCCATCTGATGAAAGCCCAGAATGTCACCCATCATCAACAACAGCAAAGTACTCTCGGGATGGCGAACACGCACCTGCACCTCGGCGAGGCAACCTGGCAGCGATAGAAGTTGTCGAGCACCGGGCCATGCCGGATCAATCATGCCCTCAGGGGCATCCGCAAGATCACGCCAGCCACCGGCCCAACCCTGTTCGAGGCTGCGTGCGGCAAGAAGTTCGATGGCACGCAGCGGCCAGTCTTCGAACATGGCCAGATCCGAGGCATCAAGCGGATCGCGCGGCCGATTGATGCGCTCGGCAAGAAAACGCGTGGCTTGCGTCAGGCCGCAGCCGCGACGCTCAGTGCGATGCTGCGGCTGCTCGTCGAGCATCTCGCGCAAGATGCGGCAAGGGCGCAGGTTCGACGCAGTCAATGCCTCAACCAGCTCGTGCGCCATCACTCACTCCATCATCAACAACAGCGCTCGCACCAGTTGCGACACCTGCTCCCGCTCACGTGCATCGATCGTCATCACCGGAACCGGCGGCATCCGGCCGGCCAGCGCATGGCGAATCGTGTCCATGCGGAAGTGTGGCGCCATATCCGTTCGAGTAATGCCGATGGCCAAGGGCAGATCGGCATCAATGCCGGCAACCACATCCACCCAGTGAGCACAGTGTGCGGCAATATCGGGATCATCGCCAGGCAGCAGCACCAAGGCCCCCAGCGCCCCTTGCATCACGATGCTACGCATGTGCGAGAAGTGCTCCTGACCAGGCAGGCCGAACAACTGCAACGGTGTGCCGTCGTCCAGCAGGATCGTCGAGAAATCCAGCGCCACGGTGGTGGTGGTCTTCTCTCCCATCGGGCCATCGCTCAACGGCATTTCGGTGGATACCGGCGCCATGTCCGACAACGCCGTCAACGCCGTGGTCTTGCCCGATCCCACCGGCCCCACCAGAACGAACTTGAAACCTTGCTGATACAACGGCAATTCCTCGGTTCAGGCGCTCCGCAATCCGAATCGGCGCGCCAGGCTGGACAAGAATGACGCATGCACACGCGGCTTGCGCGACGGCGTGATCTCGATGCGGCGGGACGAGCCGTCGTCATGCAGTAGATCGGCGGCGGCGAATGCCCACAGACAGGCTTTGAGGTCTGTAGGTGTGGCATCGCCCAAACCGGATTTGTTCAACTCGGCAACACTTTTCGTATTGCCGATCAGGCGCATGCACACCCTCAACGCACCTGCTTTCAATGGCATCGTCCCCAGATCCGGCCAAGCATCCAGCCAGAAGCGACCCACGGGGAAATCCGGCAAATCGCCACCAATGCGATAGGCGGCCCGCAACAACAACGATTCGATGCTGGCCGATGCCATGTTCCTGACATCGTCGTCTTCATCAACCACAACGATTCGGCAACGTGACTCCGACAGCATTTCCAGGCCCGCAAGCAGCTCCGAATGAGAATCCGCGTGTGCACGACCTGTTTTGGGGCGCAACTTCAGCGTGCGTCCGTGAAAGGTGATATCCACCGCCTTGCCGCGCAAGGCAGCCTGCGCCAGGCGGCACAACGCCGGCAAGGGTGCCGAAACACCGGCTTCATCCGGCGACATCGCACCGTAAACCTGCTCGCGGATGTACTGGGCAAGCATCGCTGCCGTCGCATCAGGGCTGATCACGGCGGTTTGTGCTCGCCCCACCCCGATCACCTTGCTGCCACGACGCTGAGCCTGTGCCAATGCCCGCACACCATAGGCATCATCAGTCGAAGCGACCAGGAGATCGCATCGGGTGCCATCCCAGGGATTGAGCCGGATGCGCAGTCGATAGGCACCCAACAGCGAAACCGCCAGGCGCAAGCGCTGTTCTGTCGCATCATCCAGTGCCGCTGTCCTTACATCTAGGCGCATGCAGGAACCTGCAATAGAAAAGGAGAGAACCCGCGGCCGGAGACGGGCCGCGGGCAGCCATCAGTGATCAGGAGAAATCCAGCGTCTTCTCGAAGCTGCGCAGCTCGTGGCGCGCCATCGCAAGGTTGGACTTGGAACGGTCGAGAACCACGTACAGGAAAAGGTTCTGATTCGATTCCAGCGGGCGGATCAGGTGGTACTGCTTGGTCAACGAGATCAGAACATCCTCGATAGTGTCGTTGAGCTTGAGGGCATTGGCAACCTTGCGCTTGGCGCGAAGCACTTCCGTGTTGCCGGCAGCAGCCACTTCCAGATTGATGGCATCGCCATCGGCGACAAGCAACATTCCACTCTCGGAATCTGCGAGGGCCGCAGCAACATATCCATCGATATCACGCAGGGGATCAAGAGAAATCTTTGCCACGATGAAACTCGTTGCCGGACAAGCCGGGCATGTTTTTGGGAACAGGAAGTCCGGCCACTAACCAGCCGGCATCGAAAAATTTTTGGGGCGCACTTCAGACCGAATCGATCAGATCAGCGAGCTTTGCGGCGCTATCAAGTGCAATGCGCAACGTCATGGCCAGATTTTCGGATTGATCCGCCCACAGACACAGCACATGGGCATTTGCACGCGTAGGCACCCGCACCACGATGATCGTGCCGTGCTGGGTGGCAATACTGTTGTACTGGGCACGGCTGCGCAGCGC
>JAEXRB010000281.1 GCA_023438325.1 Pseudomonadota bacterium
TGCCTACACGCTGTATCTGAAAACCCACAATTTCCACTGGAACATCACCGGCCCGATGTTCAACTCGCTGCACACCATGTTCGAGACCCAGTACACCGAACAATGGACCGCATTGGACGAAATCGCCGAGCGCATCCGTGCGCTGGGCTTCAACGCCCCCGGCTCCTATGCCGAGTTCGTCAAGCTCTCCTCGATCAAGGAAGAGCCCTCGCAGGACGGCGTTCCGGATTGGCAAGGCATGGTCAAGCAATTGGTGACCGGCAACGAGGCCGTCTGCAAGACCGCCCGCAAGGTGCTCAAGGCCGCCGCTGATGCCAGCGACGACCCGACCGCCGACCTGATGACCCAACGCCTGCAAACCCACGAAAAGTACGCCTGGATGCTGCGCTCGCTGCTTGAGTAAGCGTGCAACGCCTGGCCCCGGTTCGGCCCTCGCGCCGGACTCGGGGCGGGTGTCGACAACACACCCTGCGGGCCGATGGCCCACCGCGTCCGGCACCGCGACAACGGACAATCCGCCCTCGGAGTTCACTTGCCTGCTTTCCTTCGCACCGCGTTCGCCGCCGCCCTGGTCGGCATCAATACGCTGATCCACACTCCGATCCTGTTGCTGGCCGTGCTGCTCAAGGCGCTGGTGCCGATCGTATCGCTGCGCAAGTCACTGTCCTCGTCACTGACGGGTATTGCCGAATCATGGGCATCAGTCAACACCTACCTGCTCGGCGCACTCACCCCCACAAAAGTGGAAATCCATGGCGCCCCCGCATTGCGCCAGGACGGCCGCTATCTGGTGCTGTGCAACCACCGCAGTTGGTGCGACATTCCCGTGTTGCTGACCTTCTTCAATCGCCGTGCGCCCTTCCTGCGTTTCTTCCTCAAACAGGAGCTGATCTGGGTGCCGGTGCTCGGACTGGCATGGTGGGCGCTGGATTATCCCTTCATGAAGCGGCACTCGCGTGCCCAGTTGGCGCGCAACCCGGCCCTGCGTACACAGGATCTCGACGCCACCCGCGCCGCTTGCGCCAAGTTTGCCGATATCCCCGTGTCGATCATGAATTTCGTCGAAGGCACGCGCTTCACGCCGGCCAAACATGCAAAACAGTCGCCTCCCTATCGCCACTTGCTGCGCCCTCGCGCCGGCGGCGTGGCGGCGGTACTGGACGCGATGGCGGGCAACCTGCAATCGGTGCTGGACGTAACCTTGATCTACCGCGATCCGGAGCCCTCGCTGGCAGCCCTTCTGGCCGGCCGTCTGACCCGCATCGAGTTGCACGTGACCGAGCGCGTCGTACCGGACGATCTTGCCGCTGGTGGCGACTACGAGGCCGACAGCCACTACCGTGCGCGTTGCCAACGCTGGGTCAATGGGCTGTGGGCGGGAAAGGATGCGCTGATCGCCGAGCGCCTGACTGCCCCTGACGAACCGGCGCCATAAGCTTCGTCACAGGCCCAGATAGGGCCACATCATCAGCATGATCAGGCCGACGATCACCGCCACCGCCAGCACCACACGGATCGGATTCTGGCGGGCGTTGCCGATGAGGCTCTCCGCCTCGCCGCGCGCACGCGCCTGTGCGCGCTCTCCCCGCACCCGCACGAGGCGCTCTTGCTGGTAAGCATCCAGATACGCGCGTGCCGCAGGGAAATCGGCATCTTCCACCCACAAACCGGGGACGGACATGTTCCAGCGCCCGGCTTGGGTTTCGTAGAAGGCGATGCCGCGCTCATCCAGCAATGCCCGCACCTCGTCGGCCTCGTCTTCGGGCACCTGACGCAGATTGAACAAGAGACGGCTCATCAGTCTTCAGCGCCCGTTTTCAGCACGCCGCCGTGACGACGATCTCGATTTTCCATGACGCATCGGCCAGTGCCGCCTGCACCGTGGCGCGCGCGGGCGTGTGACCCGGTGTCACCCAAGTTTCCCAAACGGCATTCATCGCCGTGAAATCGACCATGTCCGGGAGAAATATCTCGGCGCGAAGAATGCGCTGACGATTGCTGCCCGCCGCCTGAAGCAACGCGTCGATCTGTGCCAGCACTTGCCTGGTCTGGCCGGCAATGTCCTGACTGGCGTCATCGGCCACTTGCCCGGCCAGATACACCACCCCGTTGTGCACCACCGCTTCGGACATCCGCGGGCCGGTTTCGATTCGCTTGATCATGCAAGGCTCCTGCCGCCATCAATGGCTGCGCATCATAGAGGACTAGCAAGCCGGTGCCGCAGTGTGGCGGCGAGGCTGGAGCGGGTGAAGGGAATCGAACCCTCGTCAGTTGCTTGGGAAGCAACAGCTCTACCATTGAGCTACACCCGCCAGATGGGCACGAGAGCATGTGGCGCCCTCGCAGGGCATTCTCGTGTCGCACGTCTGAACCATCGGCAGCCTTGCCATTGAACTGCGCCGATGCGGTGGCGATCATAGCCAGCCCTTCGCACGACGGCAATGCACGCCAGACACTGATCGCCCATGAAAATCCTCCTCAATGGTGAAGCCACCACGCTTCCCGATACCCTCACCGTAACCGCCCTGCTGCAACACCTGAACATGGGCGAGCGCCGCGTGGCGGTGGAAATCAATCGCCAGATCGTGCCCCGCAGCCAGCACGGAACCCGCACGCTGGCCGAAGGTGACATCGTGGAATTGGTGCAGGCGATGGGAGGCGGCTGAGCGCTCGTGCCAAACGAACGCACATCACCGGCATGGGCGAAGCCTGTGCCATCGCAACAAACCGGGCGATAATTGCGCCATGGAAAACAACCTCTCCAACCCACCTCTCGTCATCGCGGGCAAAAGCTATGCCTCGCGCCTGCTCACCGGCACCGGCAAGTTCAAGGATCTGGACGAAACCCGCCGCGCCACCGAGGCCGCCGGCGCGGAAATCGTCACCGTGGCGATCCGCCGCACCAACATCGGTCAGAACCCGGATGAGGCGAACCTGCTCGACGTGCTGCCACCGGATCGCTACACCATCCTGCCCAACACCGCTGGCTGCTACACCGCGCAGGACGCCGTGCGCACCTGCCAGCTCGCACGCGAGCTGCTCGACGGGCACAACCTCACCAAGCTGGAAGTGCTGGGCGACAGTAAAACCCTGTATCCGGATGTGGTGCAGACACTGAAAGCTGCGGAACTGCTGGTGGCGGACGGCTTCGACGTGATGGTCTACACCTCCGACGACCCCATTCTCGCCAAGCGACTGGAAGAAATCGGCTGCGCGGCCGTGATGCCGCTGGCCGCCCCGATCGGCTCCGGGCTTGGCATCCAGAACCGCTACAACCTTCTGGAAATCATCGAAAACGCCAAGGTGCCCATCATTGTCGATGCTGGCGTGGGCACCGCATCGGATGCCGCCATCGCGATGGAATTGGGTTGCGATGGCGTGTTGATGAATACCGCGATTGCCGGCGCGCGCGATCCGATCCGCATGGCGCGCGCCATGCGGCTGGCGGTCGAAGCCGGACGCGATGCTTTTCTGGCCGGACGCATCCCGCGCAAGCGTTACGCCAGCGCATCCTCACCCGTGGACGGAATCATCGGATGAATGAATCCGACGCCACGCCGGCAGCCGACAAGGTGCGCCCGATTCGCAGCTTTGTCCTTCGCCAAGGGCGCCTGACGCCGGCCCAGGAACGCGCCTTCGACGAACACTGGGCGCGCTACGGGTTGACACCTGCGGGCACGCCGCGCGATTTCGATGCCATTTTTGGCCGGCATGCCGATCGCGTCATGGAAATCGGCTTCGGCAACGGCGAAGCGCTGCGCTTTGCCGCGACAAACGAACCGGAGCGCGACTTCATCGGCATCGAAGTGCATCGCCCCGGTGTCGGGCGCCTGCTCAATGCGCTGGCCAACGACGGTTCCGGCAACGTGCGCGTATACAACCACGATGCGGTCGAGGTACTCGAACGCGACATCGCCGATGCCTCGTTGTCGGAAATCCGGATCTACTTCCCCGATCCTTGGCACAAGAAGCGGCATTCCAAACGCCGCCTGATCCAGCCCGGTTTCGCCAAACTGCTCGCACGCAAGCTCGCACCCGGTGGTCTGCTGCATCTGGCGACCGACTGGGAGCCTTACGCCGAGCACATGTGGGATGTGCTCGATGCCGAGCCGGCGCTGGAAAATCGTGCCGGCCCACGCGATTACTTCCCGCGCCCGGCCTGGCGCCCGCAAACCCATTTCGAAGCACGCGGCCTGCGCCTGGGGCATGGTGTCTGGGATTTGCTCTACCTGCGTCGCCCGATGCAGGCATGACCACTCTGCCCGCCAACGCGTCGTCGGCCTGAGCTGATGGATCTGGACCTGATCGACGACGGCCTCACCCTCACCACCGACATGGCGCTGGTGCTGGTGTTGATCGGGTTCACCATGACGATGTTCGTCTGGGAAAAGCTGCGCACCGACGTGACCGCGATGCTGGTGCTGGTGCTGCTGGGCCTGACCGGCCTGGTGCCTTCGGATCAGATCTTCGATGGCTTCGCCGGTACCGCCGTGATCAGCGTGATGGCGACGATGGTGCTGGGCGCAGGGCTCGACCGCACCGGCCTGCTCAACCGCATCGTGACCTGGCTGCTGCGGCGCGCACAAGGCGTCGAGGAACGACTGGTGCTGTTCGCATCCGCCGCAGCGGGTGCGGTCTCGGCGACGATGCAGAATCCTTCGGTGATGGCGCTTTTCCTGCCGGTAGCCTCGCGCCTTTCGGCCCGCAGCGGTGTGGCGCTGGCGCGACTCATGCTGCCTATCGCGATCTGCATCGTGCTCGGTGGCACGCTGACGATGGTCGGCAACTCGCCGCTCATCATGCTCAATGACCTGCTCGCCCAGGCCAATCGCAACCTGCCCTCGGGTGTTGCCACGCTCGCGCCGCTGCCGATGTTCGCCCCCGCACCGATCGGGCTGGCCCTGCTCGGCGTCGGGCTGATCTATTTTCGTGTATTCGGGCGCCGCCTGTTCGCCAAGATGGCAGATCGCAGCGTTGCGCCGGCACGCACCGAAAGCTATTTCTCCAACACGTATGGCATCGCCGGCGATGTGTTCGAGCTCACTGTCACGGCGGAAAGTCCGCTGGTGGGCCTTTCCATCGGCGAGGCCGAGGCACAGCGCGGGGCACCGTTGTTGCTGGCCCTCAAGTCCGGCAACGAGTCGCGGTTGGCGCCGCCTACCAATCAGATGATCTGGGTGGGCAGCGTGCTCGGCGTGATGGGGCCACGCGAGCAGGTCAACGACTATGCGCAGAACAATCTGCTGCGGACGCAGACTCGACTGCGTCACTTCGGGGATTTGTTCAACCCCAGCCGTGCCGGCATTTCCGAAGCGGTGATTCCGCCCACATCGCGCTTCATCGGGCAGACGCTCGGCGAATTGCACCTGCGCCGCAGCCATGGCATCAGCGTGCTGGCGGTACAACGCGGCAGCGAGGTATATCGCGAGGACTATCGAAAGATGACCTTGCGTGCCGGCGACATGCTGGTGTTCCACGGCATCTGGCGCGACTTGGCCAAGGCAGCGGCACATCGTGATTTCGTCGTCGTCACCGATTTCCCCAAGGAAGAACAGCGCCCGCACAAGCTCTGGGTGGCGATGGTGATTTTCGGCTTGGCTCTGGCGCTGGCCTTCAGCCATCAGGTCGCGGTGCCAGTGGCGCTGATGGCGGGCGCGGTGGCGATGGTGCTATCGGGTGTCCTGAACATGGACGAGGCCTACGGGGCGATCAACTGGAAAACCGTATTCCTGATGGCTGGCCTGATTCCGCTGGGCTGGGCGGTGGAATCCTCCGGGCTGGCAGCGTATCTGGCGCAACTGGTACTGGAACGCGTCGGCAACCTGCACGCGTTGGTGCTCCAGGCTGCGCTGGCCATGTTGACGGTCATGCTCGGGCTGGTCGTCAGCCATGTCGGCGCCACGGCCATCATGGTGCCCATCGCCATCAACGTGGCGATTTCCATTGGCGCACCGCCCTTGCCGTTCGCGATGATCGTGGCGCTGTCAGCCTCCAACAACCTGATCAGCGCATCCAATCCTGTTCTGGCGATGGCTGCCGGCCCGGCCGGCTACCGCGCCTGGGATCTGATGCGTGTAGGCCTGCCACTGACGCTGTTGTACCTGACCGTGGTGCTGGGCGTAGTCAACTTGATCTACTGACCGGCAACGCGCGAATGCGTTGCACCAGTGCATCCAGCGCCGCATCTTCCGAGCGCTCGCGCCCCATGAGCCACGGCCACAGCATCGGATCTTCGCAATCCAGCAGGCGCAAGAAGGCGTCGCGCTCGGCGGCGGAGGCTTCGGGCCAGCCATGCGCCAGATAACGCTCCAGCAATTGATCCAGTTCGCGCATGCCGCGCCGGCAACGCCAGCGCAGCCGTGCCCGCAGGGCTTCTTCCTCGGCGCTCATCCGGGCCATGGGCGGGGCATCAAAGCCCGCGGCGTTCCACCATCAACTTCTTGATCTGCGCGATGGCCTTGGCCGGATTCAGGCCCTTCGGACAGGTGCGCGTGCAGTTCATGATGGTGTGGCAGCGATACAGGCGGAAGGGATCTTCCAGGTCGTCAAGGCGTGCGCCGGTGTCTTCATCGCGCGAGTCGATGATCCAGCGATAGGCCTGCAGCAGGATCGCCGGGCCAAGGTAACGATCACCGTTCCACCAATAGCTCGGGCAGCTGGTGGAGCAGCACGCGCACAGGATGCACTCGTACAGGCCATCGAGCTTCTTGCGATCTTCAGGCGATTGCAGGCGCTCGGTGGTCGGCACCGGGCTTTGCGTGCGCAGCCACGGCTTGATCGAGGCATATTGGGCATAGAACTGGGTGAGGTCGGGCACCAAGTCCTTCACCACCGGCATGTGCGGCAGCGGATAGATCGGCACTTCGCTCTTCTTGCAGTCGGAAATCGCACGCGTGCAGGCCAGCGTGTTGGTGCCGTCGATGTTCATCGCGCACGAGCCGCAAATGCCTTCGCGGCAGGAGCGGCGAAAGGTCAGGGTCGGGTCGATCTCGTTCTTGATCTTGATGAGCGCATCGAGAACCATCGGCCCGCAGCTACCCATGTCGACATCGTAGGTATCCACGCGCGGATTGGCATCATCGTCCGGGCTCCAGCGATAGACCTTGAAGGTGCGCACCGGCCCCTTGGCATCCTTCGCCGGGAAGTGCCTGCCCTTCTGGACCTTGGAATTTTTCGGGAGACTGAACTCTGCCATTGCTGATGTTCCGGAATGCTGTGTGGGACCTGCGTATCAGTACACGCGCGCCTTGGGCGGCACGCTGCTGATTTCGTCGGTCAAAGTGTTGAGGTGTACCGGGCGGTAATCGATGGAGACCTTGCCCTGTGCATCGATGGATGCCAGCGTGTGCTTCATCCAGTTCGCATCGTCGCGGTTGGGGTAATCCTCGCGCGCATGCGCACCGCGCGACTCGGTTCGGTTGCCCGCGCACACCATGGTCACCACGGCCTGACCGAGCAGGTTCTGCAGCTCCAGCGTTTCCATCAAATCCGTGTTCCAGATCAGCGAGCGATCGCTGATGCCCACGTCATTGAAACTCTGGAACACCTGGGTGATCTTTTCCGCACCTTCGGCGAGGGTTTCACCGGTGCGGAACACGGCCGCATCCGCCTGCATCGTGCGCTGCATGTCCAGACGAATCTGCGCGGTCGGCAGCTCGCCCTTGGCGTAACGCAGGCGATCAAGGTTCGCCAAGCTCGCATCGCAGGCCGAGGCCGGCAGCGGCTTGTGCTTGGCATCCTTGACGATGGTTTCGGCACATCGGTTGGCCACGGCGCGACCAAAAACCACCAGATCCAGCAACGAGTTGGAACCCAGGCGGTTGGCGCCATGCACCGAAACGCAGGCCGCTTCGCCGATGGCATACAGGCCCGGCACCACGGCATCGGGATTGCCATTGCGCAGCTGCACTACTTCGCCGTGCAGGTTGGTGGGGATGCCACCCATGTTGTAGTGCACAGTCGGCAATACGGGAATCGGTTCCTTCTCCACATCCACGCCGGCAAAGATACGCGCGCTCTCGGCAATGCCGGGGAGCTTTTCGTGGATGACTTCCGGCCCCAGGTGGGTGAGGTCGAGCAGGATGTGGTCCTTGTGTTCGCCCACACCACGACCCTCGCGGATTTCGATGGTCATCGAGCGGCTGACCATGTCGCGTGGCGCCAGATCCTTCACGCTCGGCGCATAGCGCTCCATGAAGCGCTCGCCCAGCGAATTGCGCAGGATGCCGCCCTCACCACGCACGCCCTCGGTGATGAGGCAACCGGCACCATAGATGCCGGTGGGATGGAACTGCACGAACTCCATGTCCTGCAGGGCCAGCCCGGCACGCAGCACCATGCCGCCGCCGTCACCCGTGCAGGTGTGCGCCGAAGTGGCGGAGAAGTACGCACGGCCATAACCACCGGTCGCCAGCACCACGCCTTGGGCGCGGAACAGGTGAATGTCGCCGGTCGCCATTTCCAGTGCGATCACGCCGCGACACACGCCTTCCTCGTCCATGATGAGGTCGAGCGCGAAAAATTCGATGAAGAAGCGCGCATCGTGTGCCAGCGACTGCTGGTACAAGGTGTGCAAGATCGCGTGACCCGTGCGATCGGCCGCGGCACAGGTGCGCTGCGCAGGCGGGCCTTCGCCGAACTTGGTGGTCATGCCGCCGAACGGGCGCTGGTAGATCTTGCCTTCCTCGGTACGCGAGAACGGCACGCCGTAATGTTCCAGTTCGTAGATGGCCGGAATCGCCTCGCGGCACATGTACTCGATGGCGTCCTGATCACCCAGCCAATCCGAGCCCTTCACGGTGTCATAGAAGTGGTATTGCCAGTTGTCATCACCCATGTTGGCGAGCGCGGCGGCAACACCACCCTGCGCCGCCACGGTGTGCGAGCGGGTCGGGAAAACCTTGCTCAGACAGGCCGTGCTCAGGCCCTTCTGGGCCAGGCCGAACGTGGCGCGCAAGCCTGCGCCGCCGGCGCCGACGACAACCATGTCGTAACGATGTTCGATGATCTTGTAAGCAGACGACATATCCGGATCAGCCCGCGAAAATGATGCGGCCGATGGCCACGAAAGAAACCAGCGCGCCCAGCGCGCAACCGAAGAGCACGAGGATCTGCGCGATGGCACCCAAGCCATGGTGATGCACGTAATCTTCGATCACCACCTGCAACCCCATGCGCGAGTGCCAGAACAGCGCCAGCAGGAATGAGAGCATCAGCACCGCACTGACCGGATCGGACAAAGTGGCGCGGACGGTGGCGTAGTCGGCGGGAATCAGCGTGATCAGCATCCACACCAGCCACGGCGTCAAAAGTGCGAGGATGACTGCACTGATGCGGTGCAGGATGAAATGCCGGGTGCCGTCACGCGCTGAACCCAGGCCACGCGCATTCTTGAGCGGATCGCGCAAACGACGGGAAGCAGTCATGCCGCACCTCCTGCGGTGAATCCGAAATACCAGATCAACGCGGTGAGCAGTGCCGCCAGTACCGCCACCAGCACACCACCGGTGTATAGCCCCTTGAGCGAGAAGCCGTAGCCCAGGTCCCATAACAGATGGCGGATGCCGTTCAACAGATGGTAGACCAGCGAGAACACCAACCCGGCCAGCACGATGCGCCCGGGCAGCGAACCCGCGCACTCGGCAAATCTGGCATAGGCTTCCGCCCCCAGCATCACGGCCACCAGCCAAGCCGTGAGCACGAATGCACCCAACGACAGCACGACGCCCGTCGCGCGGTGCAGAAGGGACATCGCCGAAGTGATCTGGAACCGGTAATACGATCCCAGCATGAACGGTGACAAGGGGCGCTCACGCTGCGTCATGGACACGCTCTCGAAGGTGGGGCGAAAAATGGGAAAAGCCTTGCTTGCAAGACACATCCGCCCAACTGGACGACCACATCGACACTCAGAAGTCGATGCAGCGACCGTTTTTTTCCCAATCGCCGTAGCGGGTGGGATCGAGGCCATCGCGACCACCGATCTCGCGTGGCGCAGGCCGCTCGACGAGCGCGTCCTGCAAAGGATGCTCGTCGTCGGATTGCGCTTGCTCGGGGGCTGGCTGCGATGGGCCTGTCATGGCGGACGGTTCGTGCAACGCACAAAAGAGTAGTACCCCGGACCCATGTCTATCAAGCCGGCGCCTTGCCCGAAGCCGATGAGAGCCCAGGGTGATGCGCGCCATAGCACGCAGACACGATGCCGCTCAGTCTACCGCGGCACCTCAGTTTTGCGACGATCGCACAGCGCTGACGAGAAAGCCCCGAGCGACTGGATCAAGAGCAGCAAGTCCGCGCGATACCACGGCTATCCGTCATTTTTCATGAAATAACAGCCACGACAGTCAAATCCCGTTAACTTTCTGTTACGCTCCGCGAGCTGCCCGTACTGCCAGGAACGTCCCGACAGGGCCCAGGCATCGGCGCGTTACGTCAACCACCGAATGGAAGCAACACAGACATGAAACAGAACTATCGACCTCTCCGTCGCCCGTTGGTTCTGGCACTGGCCGCTGTCTTGGCCGGTCCCGCCATTGCGCTGGCGCAATCCGAAAACACCTCCGAAAGCAGCAACGAGCAGCAGTCGGCAGAACAGACCCTGGATCGCGTCACCGTCGTCGGTTCACGCATCAAGCGTTCCGAAGTCGAGGGCCCGGCACCCGTCA
>JAEXRB010000361.1 GCA_023438325.1 Pseudomonadota bacterium
CTAGAAAGTAGATCCGGACTACATCATCGGATTGGCTGTTTGCCGTGACGATGGCCTCGCGCAACGATCCGGGGCCGCTGTTGTTGGTGGTGCTGACCCAGTAGGAAAGAACGGCTTGTGCGCTGGGCGAGGCCAGGCACAGCACTGCTGCGGCCAGCGTGGAAATGATGAGGGATCGCATGGCTCAATCCTTGTGATAACGCACGGAGCCGGAGATGGTCACGCCGCGATTCTCGACAGGGTCGACCACGATCTTGCTGGCATCCTCGGAGAAGGCCAGAAACCGACCCTCGAAGTTCACCTCGAAGCCTTTTATGACGGGAACACCGGTGAAGGAGTCCTTTTCGTGATCCAGGGTGCCGATGGTGAGCGTGCCCTGTTGCATCCGCAGTGAGATGCTTTCGTGGCCAGGGACGCCGGTGAGCGTCATGCTGGGGGCGGTTTCTCCCTTATCCGCATCGATGGCGACGGCGCCTTCCGTCATGGGCAGGTTCTCCATGCGTGCGCCGCTCTTGAGCATCTGCTGGCCTTCAAGGCGATGGGCGCTCAGTTCCAGGTCGACGAGGTTTTCGTCCTTGAATGTCGCACCGTACTGAATGGCGGTGCCGGCGAAGATTTCCTTGAATCCGATGCGGCGGATCGCGATGCCGCGCGCTGTATTGGGCTTGCGTGCGTTGTCGACTTCCTTGGCGATGATGCGATCCACCGCGCCGCTGCTGGTCGGCGTTGTATCCGGGCTTTGCGCGCCGCAGGCGGTCAGTGCGGGGAGGCAGAGGGCGGCGATAAAGAGAAAGGCGGGCTTGGATGTCATGCGATGTGCTCCAGGAAACGGGATAGGTTCAGTGGGTGCCGGGTTCGGCGGTATCGGGTTCGGCCACCAGCGGAATCACGAAGTCGTTGGTTTGTCCCGGCATGATTTCGACCACGCCACGGAACTGGACTTCTCCCGGGCCTTGGGTGTAGACCTCGTAGCGGCCTGGCTCGAACTCGCCTTCGGCGACGGCCATCTCCGTTTGAGGTGCCCAGGCTTCCGGGCTCATGTCCGGATCGAGCGGAACGGCCGACCAGCTCAACGGGATCTGCGGAAAGTGGGCAGGGATGCGGAAAGTGGCACGTACGGAAGGCAGTGCATCCTGTGCCGGGTCGGCGCGTACGGCAGCAGCGGCAGTGGTCGCCAGTTGTGCGCTTGTGGTGACGTCTTCATCCACGTGCGCGACACCGATGCCGACGGTGCGTGAGAACAACACCTCGCGGCCATTGGCAGCGAGATAGCGCAGTTCGTACAGGCCCGGCTCCGTGGGCGCTTTCAGATTCATCTTCCCCTTGCCGGTGAGTGGGTAGCCCCAACTGTCGTGATAGGTCTGCGGCGGATCGGCAGGGCGGGCGATGACCACCCGTTCGCTGACCTGGTTGGGGCCGCGCCAGCTCACCGCGAAGCGTTCACCGGGTGCCACCGAACCCACCGGTTCGAAGCCGTTGCTGGCCGCGACCACCTCGATCGGCTGACGCGCAACCACGCTGCCATTGGGGCCTGCAAGGATCAGGTCGTAGTCGCCTGGCTCAAGCGGTGCCCGCTTGCTGAAAGGGTTGTTGCCGCTTTCTCCGGCACCGCCGATCACGCCATAGGAGGGGCCTGAGGGAGGCGCGCCTTCGCCGCGGCGGGTGAAGCCGGCATAGTTGCCGGGATGCGCCGTGCCCCGATATCCGATGCGATAGGTATGGCCGGCCTCGGCCTTGTCGCCGATGTCGAAGAAAGCTTCCGGTTCGGGAGCGGGGCTGGCATCAAGCTGTTCGATGCGTGCCAGTGCTGCGCTCAGTTCGCTTCCGCTCTGTGGCGTGAGCAGCAGGCCGCCGGTGGTGTCGGCGACGCACCGCATTGCGTTGGCCTGTTCGGTGGTAAGTCCGAACCCGACCACATGCGCGCGGATCGATACGCCCTGTACAGCCAGCTCAGCGGCCATGGCGCAGGGGTCGGCATCACAGGTTTCAAGGCCATCGGTGACCAGGATGATGTCGGCGTGCTCGGCGGTGGCGGGAATCTGGTGGGCGGCGATGCGCAGGCTTTCGGATATCGGCGTCATGCCGCGCGGGCTGATCTTCATCAGATGTGCGGACAGGACCGCGGCGTCATGGATGCCGGGTGGGACGACGACTTCGATATCCAGACAGTCGCCGCGCTGACGGTGGCCGTAAGCGATCACGCCGAGCGGCTCATTCGGATCGCGTTGGGCAAAGAAGTCCGCCATCACTTCACGTGCCACCTCGATCTTGCTCTTGCCATCATCGAGCTGGCCCCACATCGAACCTGACGCGTCGAGGATCAGGATCGACGCGCCATTGGACGGTTCTGCCAGGGCGGCGGGCGCGCCCAGGGCCAAGGCCAGCAGGCTGGCGGGCAGGGGCAGGAACGCACTGCAACGGGAAGGTAATGTCACGGACGGACTCCGAAAGCACACGGGGATGCTTCAAACAAACAAGGTTCGGGGTCCTGCGAGGACATCGCCGCAGCCTTCGGGAAAGCTGGGGTTAACCGAATCGGACGGGCGATTGCGAATGTCCTCATGCGTCGTGTTTTGTTTTTGCGCGCAGTGCCCGGCGCTGCATGGTCGTGGCGGCGACGTGTGCCACACTTCCTGCATGACCCCGGATTCATTGCTTCTCCCCGCCACCGCGTCGGATCAGGACCAGGCCTTGCTGCGGGAACTGATCGACGTGCTGTATGCGGATCTTCGGCAGATGGCGCGGCGAGAGCGCTTTCGCCTGCGCGCCGGTGCCACGTTGAACACCACCGCACTGGTCAACGAGGCCTGGCTGAAGCTCCAGCGCATGCCGGGATGGCGTGGACGGCGGCATTTCCTCGGTACCGCGGCGCTGGCGATGCGCCATGTGCTGATCAACGATGCGCTCGCACGGCGTGCCGAGAAGCGTGGTCCGGATGCTGCTGTCCTGCCCCTCGACGAAGCGCTCGACGTGCCCACCGTCAGCGACGAGCAACTCCTGCACGTGCACGAGGCCGTCGAGAAACTGGCGCAGCTCAGTCCGCGTCTGGCACAAGTCGTGGAGTGTCGTTACTTCGCCGGTTTCAGCGATGCGCAGACCGCCGAGGCGATGGGCGTGACCACGCGCACGGTGCGGCGCGACTGGAGCAAGGCCCGCGCCTGGCTGTATTCGGAACTGGGCGAAAGCAATGTGTCACCTGGCGGCGAACGGGTGGATTGATGCGTGGCATGAACGAGGAAGCGATGCGCTTTGCACGCATCGAGGCGTTGCTGGATGCGGTGCTGGATCTGCCTGAAGACGAACGCCTGCCGTGGCTGGGCCAGGCCTGTGCGGGCGATCCTGCGCTGCATGCGGACGTCCTCCGCTTGCTTGATGCGATGGCGCGCTCGGTCGGCTTCCTGGAGCATTCGGACGAGAGCGATGCCGGGCAGGACGACCTGAGCGGAGGGCTGTTGGGGCCATGGCGGCTGTTGCAGCCCGCAGGGCAGGGTGGTACCGGCGAAGTGTGGCGGGCCGAGCGTGCCGATGGCCGCTTCGAGCAGCAGGTCGCGGTGAAGCTGCTGCATCGTTGGCGCGACGACACCACGGCGCGGCTGGAGCGGGAGCAGGCACTGCTGGCGCGGTTGGACCATCCCGGCATCGCGCGGCTGATCGATGCCGGCAGCATGGCCGATGGCCGGCCGTACATGGTGATGGAGTTCATCGCCGGTCGCTCGCTGATTGAGCACTGCGAGCAGAGTGCGCTGCCGCTGGTGGCGCGCTTGGCCTTGTTCCTCCAGGTCTGCGATGCGGTGGCCTACGCGCACCGTCATCTCGTGGTGCATTGCGACCTCAAGCCGCAGAACATCCTGCTGCGCCCGGATGGCCGGGTTGCCCTGCTGGATTTCGGCATCGCCCGATTGATTGACGTCGACGCGCGTGCGCCCACCGTGTCTGGCGCGGGCATCGCCCAGCTCACGCCGTGGTACGCGGCACCCGAACAATTGAGCGGTGCCGAGCCGACCACCTCTGCCGATGTCTATGCTCTGGGATTGATCCTGCACGAACTGCTGACCGGGCGGTCGCCTTGGGGCAGCAAGGCTGGTTCGGGCGGCCTGGCGCTGCTGGAACGCACCCTCGTCGGGCCGCCGCCAGCGCCCAGCACGCAGGCGGGCACGCCGTCGCAGGCCCGGCAATTGCGCGGCGATCTGGATGCCATCGTTGCCAGGGCCCTGCAGCCGGAACCCGATGCCCGTTATGCCTCGGTCGAGGCCTTGCGCGATGACCTAGCCCGCCACCTTTCCCGGCAACCGGTGCATGCCCGTGGCGATGCGTTTTTCTATCGTCTGGGTTGCACCCTGCGGCGTCACTGGTTGCTCGCCGGTGTTTCCGCGCTGCTGGTCCTCAGCGTGCTGGCCGGCAGCTTCAGCGTGATGTTGGCGCAACGCCAGACCGAGCGCGAACGCGACGCGGCCCGCACCGAAGCCCTGCGCGCCAAGGGTGTGCGCGATGCGCTGGCACACATGTTCCGCGATGCCGGCCAGCGCAGCGACGCAGCTGGCGCATTGACCGCCAAGCAGATATTGCAACAGGCAGCGGCCCGCATCGACGCCCATTTCAGCGACGACCCGGCTACCGCCGCCCAGGTATTGCATGCACTGGGCGAGTTGCACCTGTACATCAACGACTATGCCGCCGCCGAGCTGTTGCTGCGCAATTGGCTGTCACGGGAGTCGTTGGTCGACGATCCGGACATGGCGGCCGATGTGCGCTTTGCCCTGGCCGAAGCGTTGCTTCGAATGGGGCAAGCCGCCGAGGCGGTGGACTTGTTGCATGCGGCGCAGTCCCATTGGCAGGGCTTGCCGCAACGGCATGCGGAGCGCCTGTTGACCAGCCGCATGCTGCAATCGCAACTGGAGCGCCAGCGCGGCGAGGTCGAGTTGGGCATCCAGACGCTGGAGGCCAGTCTGCCGCAACGTCTGCAACGTTCCGGCGAAAAGGATGTCGAAACCGCCGCCCTGCTCACCAACCTGGGCGCGGCCTATATCCAGGCCGGCCGCATCGATGAAGGCATCCAGACGTCGCAGCGCGCCATGGAGGTGTGGCGCAGCCTGCATCTAGATGCGGGCAATGATGCGCTCAACACCCTCAACAACCTCGCTGCCGCCTACTTCCGGCGCGGTGAGTTGGAGCAGGCTGCTGCCCATTTCGAGATGGCCCTGGCCATTCGTCGCGCCGCGTTCGGCCCATCTGCCGCAACGGCCGCATTGATCGGCAACCAGGCACGGGTGTTGCAGGCGCGCGGCGACGTGTCGGCTGCCTTGGAACTGATCGAAGAAGCCGAGCCGATGGCCCTGACGCATGCAGGGGATGCCAGTCCGTTGACGCTGTCTTTGCAGGTCACGCGAGCGGAGCTCCTGTTGTCATCCGGAGCCCATGCTCCGGCCAGCGAGGTGCTCGACTTGCTCGAAGCACGGGACGATGTCCCCGCATTGCTGCAACTTCGCCTCGCGCTGGGGCGGACCCGCCTGCTGCGCGACAGCGGCAACCTGTCCGCGGCATCGCAACATTTGCAATTCGCCCAGATCCTGGCCGACCGACTTGGACCACCCGCCCAGTCCTTGCGTACGCAAATCGATCAGATGGCCGCCTCGCTGCAGTGACGCGCGAATGGGCCGCCTTCAGATCAGTCTCCAGGAAATCGCCTTCAACGCGGCCTGGGTGCGGTCGCGGGCATCGAGTTTGGCGAGGATTTCCGAGACGTAGTTCTTCACCGTGCCTTCGGCCAGGAACAGGGCGCGAGCGATCTCGCGGTTGGCGTAGCCGCCGGCCATCAGGCGGAGGATGGCGATTTCGCGCTCGCTCAGCGCTGGTGCGTCGCGTCCGGGCAGGCTGGCGTCCGGCGTGGTGACGCTGGTTGGCTGCGGCTGGAACACGCGACCACCACGGGCCAGCGCGAAGATCGCATCGATCAACTGTTCCGGGCGGGTGTTCTTCAGCATGAAGCCCTGCGCGCCGGTCTCGATGGCGCGGTCGCACAAGGCATTGTCGTCGAAGGTGGTCAAGAGCAGCACCGGCGTCGGGTTGCCGCGCCGACGCAGTTCGGCCAGCGCGGAAAACCCGTCGCGCGCCGGCATGCGGATATCCATCACCACGACTTCCGGCGAGGCGGCATCGATACCGACCAGCAGGCCGTCGCCATCGCGCGCTTCCAGCACCACTTTCACCCGGCCCGAGAGGGCGAGCAGGCTCTTGACGCCTTCGCGCACCAGATCCTGGTCGTCGACCAGGGCAATGCTGACGATCTCGTTCATGACTGGGATACGCCTCGTGCGGGCAGCCGGACATGCAGGCGAAAGCCGCGCCCCGGTGCGCTGTCGATGAAAAGCTGACCGTCGCATTCGGCCAGTCGCTCGCGCATGCCGGTGAGGCCGTGGCCTTCGCGCGGCGTGGCACAGCCGTGGCCGTTGTCTTCGATGTACAGGTCGAGGGTGCCGTCGGCCTCGCGCAACGTCACCCGCACGCGTCGCGCGCGACCGTGGCGCACGGCATTGGTCAGCGCCTCCTGCACCAGGCGCAGCAGGGCATCGGCGCGATCGACGTCGTCGAGCTGCAGTGTCGGCGGAAGATCAAGCATGACCTCGATGCCGGGAAAGCCACCGCAGGCCGTCGCCAGCAGATCGGTCACGGCGACGCCGTCGTGGCGGCGCAACTGGCCGACCACGGCGCGGATGTCGTCGAGCAGGCGATCAGCCAGTTCGCTTGCGGCAGTGAGGCGTTGGTGGCGAGCGGTTGCGTCGGGCAGGCGCTGGGCCAGTTCCAGGTGCAGCTTGAGGCCGGTCAGTGCATGGCCGGCGACATCATGCAATTCGCGTGAAAGTCGCAACCGTTCGCCGTTGCGCACGCCTTCGGCGAGCAAGCCGCGCGTCGCCAGCAAGTGCGCGTTGACTGCGGCCAGTTCCTCGTTGGCACGTCCGGCGCGGAAAGCGAAATGTGCGGTAAGCCAGGCGAACCACTGGAAGCTGGCATACAGCGCGGTGGAAAACACCGCACGCGGTTGCTGATGGACGTGCTGCAACAGCCACCATAGCGCCAGATCGACGCAGAGCATCAGCGCGGCGGCGCGCAGCGGGGTGGTGCGATCGGGCAGTTGGGCGGCGATCAGGATCAGCAGGATCGGATTGAAGCCGTCGAAGATCAGGTACAGGTTGCCCAGCGCAGCCAGAAATTGTGCGGCAATGGCGGCCTTGCTCCAGAACCCGCGGCTGTCCAGCAGGGTATTGGCGAGGAAACCGCCGAAGAACAGCACCAGCGTCACGACGCAGGCTGCGTAGCGACCCGTGTCCATGATGCGTCCAGGCTCGATCTGGTTGGCCGCGATCAGTACGATGAGTCCGTAAC